>CALCGG010000142.1 GCA_937900945.1 uncultured Sulfurimonas sp.
TGGAAAACCAGAATAATTATTGGAAACGGCACTAAAATCCATAAATCTCCAAGCGGTACATGTGCTGTGTTGAAAACTTTTTGAACTGATTCTACATTCAATAGCGCCCATATCCATGCCAAAACTGCCGCCATAGAAAAGAGCAAAGTCTTGTTGGAGTTCCAGCGCAGTGTCCAGATATTGAAGTCCCAGCTTCTCATAGTCCATGCATTTGCAAGCTGGCTTGTAATCGCTCCAAGAAGCGTCATAGTCATGGCTTGTGATTGAAAAACAGGGTCTCCTAAATCTACCTGACCATATTGCCAGCCATGACTTAAAAGAAAGGTTATGAACGCGAACATGGCAGCACTTGCTTCGATAACACCAATGAGAAAATATCCCCGCTTAAACACTTCAAAATCCAATATTTTTTCATCTTTGCCGACAGGTGCTCTTTTCATGATGTTTTTTTCAGGTGCTTCACTTCCAAGTGCAAGACCGGGGAGCATGTCTGAGCCAAGGTCAATGGATAAAATCTGGATAACAGACAAGGGATTTGGGATTTTTAAAAAAAACGAAAGAATATAAGGCACTATCTCGGGTACATTTGAAGACAAGATGTAGGTAACAAATTTTTTGATGTTGAAATAAACAGTTCTCCCCTCCTCTATAGCTGAGACGATTGAGTTGAAATTATCATCTAGAAGTATCATGTCGCTTGCTTCTTTTGCCACATCCGTTCCGCTTCCCATAGAGATGCCAATGTCAGCTTTTTTAAGCGAGGGGGCATCGTTTACTCCGTCCCCCGTCATAGCTATAATCTCGCCGTTGCTTTGCAGTGCATCTGCAATTTTAAGTTTTTGACTGCTCGCCATCCTTGCAAAAATATAGGTTTTATTTACGAGCATCTCCTGAAGCTCTTCGTCACTGAGTTTTGCAACATCTGAACCGGTTAAAACACCATCAAACTTAAGTCCAATGCCGCGTCCGATGGCTGCCGCAGTCTTTTCATTATCACCTGTAATCATGATGGTTCTTATGCCCGCTGTATAACATTTAGCCAAAGCTTCCTTAACTTCCTCACGGGGAATATCCATGATGGCTGCAAGACCTAAAAGTGTTAGATTTTCCTCTTCTTCTTTATCATGCACAGCAATAGCCAAAACTCTGAAAGCTCTGTTTTCAAAATTCTCCAACTCCTTTTGCAGTCTAGCTTTTACATGTGCATCAAACTCTTTTATTTCATTCACATCTTGATAATATTTAGTTTTCTCAAACACAACCTCAGGAGCGCCTTTTACATACAAAATTTCTTTACCCTCCAGTTTCCCGAAGGTGGACATCATTTTTCTCTCACTGCTAAAAGGGTTCTCTTTTAGTTTATCAAACTGAGCATCAACACCGTATTTTTTAGCTGCAGCAACTAATGCCAACTCTGTCGGATCGCCAATAATTTTGCCGTTTTCTATACTGGCTCTACAGTTAAACACTCCGGCTTTAAGTAGATTTTCCAAATAGTTTTTTGAATACCCGTTTTCATTCGTAAAAGAAAACTCACCGCTCAAGTCATATCCGCCGCCACTTACCTCAACTTTTTCACCGCTTGAGAGATAAATCTCTTTTAAAGACATCTCGTTTTTTGTAAGTGTTCCTGTTTTGTCTGTACAGATTGTAGTAACACTTCCTAAGGTTTGCACTGATGCCAGATTTTTGATGAGCGCATTTCTTTTTGCCATTCTCTGTGAAGCGAGTGAAAGAGAAAGTGTTATCGTAGGTAAAAGTCCTTCCGGAACATTTGCTACTATCAAAGACAAAGCAAAGATTGCTGCGATTAGCACCCCTTTTCCGGAAAAATATCCAAGCAGAAAAAATACAACACCCGCCAATAATGCAAGAATTGTAAGTATCTTTGTCATGCTGATAATCTCTTTTTCAAGAGGTGTTAGACCCTTTTCTATGTTGCTCGTAAGTGTAGCTATTTTCCCAAACTCGGTTGCCATGCCGATTGCCACAACAACCGCTTCACCGCTGCCGTTTACTACGGCCGTTCCTGCATAAACCATATTCTTCGCATTGATGCTTCTTATTGCGCTTTCACTGTTCAAACTTCTTTTTGATGGTCTTGATTCCCCATTAAGCGATGAAGTATTTATGTAGAGTTCATTTGATTCCACGAGTACCCCATCAGCCGCGATTTTATCACCCTCTTCTAAGACTATTATATCTCCCGGAACCAACTCGCTCGCATCTACTTCTAAAGTTTTGTTCTCTCTTTTTACTTTTACGATTGTTGGCATAAGTTTCAGCAGTGCTTCCATCGCTTTATCTGCTTTAAAATTCTGCCAAAAAGTAAAACTGGCATTTATAACAACTGCTCCGAAAATAGCATATCCCAGGATATCATTGCCCTGACCCGGCTGATAAACCTCTGCTATGAAAGCCAAGATTCCGGCAATTTCGAGTAAAATTGGGAAAAATTGTATATATTGTAGAAAGTACTCTTTGATGTAGTTTTTTTTCTTTTTCTGTTCTATGATATTGAGTCCGAATTCAGCTTGCCTTTTAGCAATTTCCTTATCTGTTAAACCGGTTTGGCTTGTTCTAAACTCATGTAAAAGCTTTTCTTTACTTAATTCATAGGGTTTCATAGCTCCTCTTTGTGAGGGATAAAATAAATAGTATTTATCATTGGATTTTCAAAAAGTATATCAATAGGGTGAGAGCCAAAAAAACTTTTCTCATGATGTGCACCGACAATTGCTAAATCATACCCATGTTGTGCGATATGTGTTTTTACTTGCTCCCCTTCTCCAAGTGCATAATCATGTTTTAAATTAAATTTAAACCCCAGCAATGTCGCAATTCTGAAGTAGTGTCTTAAATCAAATACCACTTCTTTTAGCCTGTTCTTAATTTGAATACTGTCTACTTTGGCAAACTCTCTTTTAGTTAACTTATCAATAGAATATATCTCACCTTTTGCATCATAAGCCAAAGCAAATGTGTAAAAAAGTGTAAATTTTTTAACTGACAGCTTTGCATCTCTGATAGGTAAAATAATATTATCAACACTATTGGCTCTAAAGAGTTTCACAATTTTTACAACGGCTAAATCAACTTCCATATCCATTTTAACAATGGACTGGGCAAAGGATCGTTCAAAGATGGAATGGTTGTGTCTGGAAGAGCAAAACAGCATATCTACATCTTTTGATTGTATAAAATCTTTGAACTCTGCTAAGTCTTCAAAGATTAATAATTCAATATCAACTTCCAAAAAATCTGCCGAATGTTTTATGTTTTCAAAACTTTTATCCAAATCTTTGGAGTATTCTTTCTCTTTTATATACACCAAACTAAATTTATAAGCCAATCTTGTTGCATAATGCAGAGCATAAATCGATGAAGTCTCCGAGCTTAGAGACCCGTTTATCAAACTAATAACCCGCATATCAACTCCTTTAATTGAACTCAGAAAAAAAATCTTTACAATTCTTTATCATTATACTGCTTTACTTATACATGAACTCTTCCAAAATCTCTTTTGAACCAATAAATAGATATAATTGCACTATATTTTCAAAGGACTATAAATGTCAAATACAAGCATTTCAATTAAGCATAACAACCACCGTATTCATCCATGTAAGAATGATAAAAAGTTAGAACTCCTTAACTTACTCATAAGCAAAAACAGTGGACAGAGTATCGTTGTAGTTTCATCAAATAACCTTAACATAATCAAAGATGCTCTTGATAATAAAAGTATTTTAGTAAAAAACGATGAAGAGATTATGAAGACACCTGAACTTACATATGAGATTTTAATCAGTTATGATTTACCGCTGACAGCTATTGAATACTTGGCAAGAGCTGCACATGCAACTCAAAAAGCACTGATTTTACTTGATTCTCATGAACAAAACACTCTTTATCCAATTGAGACTTTACTTGGCAGAACTATTAAACAAGAGATAATTTCCGGTTTTGAGCCTGAGGTCATTATAGAGAAAAAGACTGCTTTTACTAAATCAACAAAATCTCAAGAAAAAGCAGAAGCTCAAAGAGAATTCAAACCTAGAGACGATAAGCGTGAGTTTAAACCTCGAGGCGACAAGAAAGAATTCAAACCAAGAGATGATAAGAAAGAGTTCAAACCTAAATACGATAAATCCGATCGCAAGCCTTTTGATAAAGATAAAAAAGATGAGAAAAAGGGCTCTTACTCAAAAGATTTCAAAAAACCTGACAGCTGGGAGAAAAAAGAAAAAAAGAAAAATCAGTTTTTAGGTAAAGATGAAAATGGAAAAGCAATATTTTCCGGAAAAAGTGGAGATAGAAACCACCGCCATGATGGGACAAAAAAAGAGCAATATGATGCCCCTAAAAAAACAGGCAGAACAATCAATATAAAAGCTCTAAAAGAGAAAAAAGAAGATTAACCTTATGCTTAATCTGAGGGGATTTATTAGTATTTATATTTCTGCTATATTATCCCCTAAATACAACTCAATTGTAAAACAAGCACCATCATCACGATTACTTACTTGTAGTTTTCCATTATGATGTTCTTCCACAATAGTTTTAGACATGTAGAGTCCTAAACCAGTTCCATTTTTTTCATCTTTTGTGGAGTAATATGGATCAAATATCTTAGGCAGAATATCTTCTGGTATTCCACCACCGTTATCACAAATAGAGATACAATTCTCTTTAGTAGTGATTTTAATTTGCGGATTTTCAATCTTTTTCTCTTTAAAGTTGTCTTGTGCATTTTTTAAGATATTCAAAACCACCTGTATAGTTTCGTTTTCATAAAGTTTTATCATCTGTTTATCGTTATACTCATAGAGCATCTCTATATTATCACTATCTAATGAACTTTTCATAATCTTAATTGCCCTAGTAATAAGCTCTTCAAGAGTTGTATTCACTGCTTCTTTATTTGGCTTATAGAAGTTTCTAAAATCGTCAATAGTCGATGAAAGGTGCTGTGAAAGCTCTGCAATCGAATCAAGCCGCTCTGCAAAAAACTCCTTTTTGTACTCATCCATCATCACATCCAGACTCAATGTCCCTGCTATGGCAGAGATGGAAGAGAGAGGCTGACGCCACTGATGAGCTATCATACTAATCATTTCTCCCATCTGTGCCATGCGGGATTGTTGTAGAAGTTTCTTTTCTTGTTCTCTTTTTACTGTGATATCTTCACCTGAAGTTAAAATACCAATACTATTCCCTTCATCATCTAATAATGGAGTATTTTTCCATAAAAGGAGACGTTCTTCACCACTTTTTGTGAGTATGTGATTTTCATTCTCTTCATAATCACCTCTCTTGTTAGTAACATCATCACTTAGTTTAATTATGTCTGCTTTGATTCTTTTTGGTAAAAAGTTTTCCATCCAGTTCTTCCCAACGATCTCTTCTTTACTATAACCTAAAATATCTGCACCTTTTTGATTAATCATAATTACATTTCTATTGTTATCTAGAGCCATAATAAGAACTTGGGCAACATCTAAATAATGTTGTGTTTGTCTATTTTTATCTGCTTCTTTTTTTTGAATATCTAGACTATATTCATTATACAATTCTGTTAAAGTTTTTAAAAGTCTGTTGAAAGAATTATTTAATAAAAAAAACATTAGTATGATAAATACTATGCTTGTTATCGCAAGGGTTGCAATAAAGAGTTTTTGGGAGTCAATAGTATCTGTATTATCATAAAAAAAGAGCATTTGTGCTTTTTCTAAGTTACGATAATCCTTCACGCTATACGTGTATGTGGAGTGGTAAGTATCTTCGATCTGAATATTCTCTTCTTTTTTGAAACTATAAGATGGAGGAAGGCTTTTTAGTAGTTTTTCAGTCTTTGTATCTATTTTGCTTTGAAGCGAATAGTCGTTGATTTCAAAAGTGGACTTATGCTTGAAGAGTTTAAGATTTTCATCTTTAATAAATAGTACTCCATTATATTGTTTGAACTTTTTTATCTTGTCGACAATATAGTTTGGATTAATTCCAAAATCCAAGCTTCCAAGATACTCGCCTTGATAAAAAATCGGTGTAAGAATTCTAAAGACAGTACTGTATTTTCCTGTTTCATACCCTATTAAGACTCTTTTTTGTTCATGAGCAGCTTTTACCATAGGTCTAATATCTGAGAGGTAGTCGTCGTAGACTTCTGGTTTATGCATACGTAAAAACACAGTACCGTCCGCTCTATGAAAAAGCATAATTTTAAATTCTGGATTTTCACTGCTCCAAGTCTTCCATTTTGATTCTATGAGTGAATATAATTCTTCTCTTTTTTCTGCTTTTATCAACTCTTTTGCTTTTGTAGTCTCCAAAATTGTTTTAGCAAGGAGGGAGTAGGTATCAACAGTTGAACCAATAATCTGTTCAATTGAATTTCCTAATGCAGCTTGAAACTCTCTTTTTGTATTTTCAAGATTATTCTTTTCAACCATATAAATAAGAGTAACAAAAATAAAAATAAACACAAAGGTTAATAAAAATGCCACTAAAAGCACTCTGTTCTTAAAAGAGCCCTCTGATTGATTTAATAAATTCACGGTAACTCCCCTCTATATGCTTAGCTTGTAGTATACAAACAATCATATTCATAACAATTCGAGTTTAACATATTAATATTTGGGATTATATTAATCTTCATAATTCAATAACAAGACTTTT
>CALCGG010000143.1 GCA_937900945.1 uncultured Sulfurimonas sp.
TTTGCGAAAGCATCTGTTATATTATCCGCAGTGCCTGGAAGTGTGTTGTACACCTCCATCATGTTACCTTTTAATTCACGCTTTGGTTTTGCATCATCAGCACTTGCTGAAGTAACTACCATACATGCAACCGCTGCTGCAATACTCATTTTTACTAATTTCATTTTATATCCTTAATAAATTAATTAAAATATGTCATAATAGCAGTGTTTATGTGTGCTATTATATGCATATTTAGATGTTAACGGCGGCTCGAACCGCCGTTACCTCAAATCTAACAGCCTCTAGAGCCTTTTGTAGGGCAGCCGCATTCATAATCAAGTAAAGTGACATTGCCTTTATTGCTTACATCAACAACTTTTTGTCTTTTTATATAATCTCTTGTAACATCATAAACCGCTCTGATTTTATCTTTTTGAAGATTATCCCCAGCATTTTGTAAATTCCCACCCCAAGATGAAACTATGTAAGTTTTATCTAAATCAATCGGCTTACCTCCAATCATGAGTTTGGAGATTCTTGTTCCTGCTTTATTTGCCACTGCGATACTGTAAGTCACACCGCCTAGACGGCTCATGTCACCACCTTGTTGATAAAGAGGATTTGCATTAAATACATTGTCCGCAATATCTTCTAAAAGAGTCGCTATTTTTGAACCTTTTAATTCAAATGTATAAACATTCGGGTAAGTGATACCGCACATCTCATAGACATTATCCATCAAAATATCTTCGCCGGCAAGAACTGTTGTTCCCCATCTATACCCAGGAGTAAAAGACAAGTCGCACTTCATCTCATCCATGATTGCATCATTTATAAGTTGGTCAAACGTAGAGAAAAAAGTATCTCGTTTATAAAGTGTATTTTTTGTTTTACCTAAAACTTCATTGAACTCTGTTGCAAACGGAGCATAAAGTTCATCCACAAGTTTAACACCTGCAGGGTCTGCCGGAATCATATTTGAAGCTATTGGAACAAGTTTGTACTCATAGCCATGTACTTTTCCGTTCTTTGCATCTATGTCTAAACGACCGACATATTTACCATGACTTCCAGCAATAACGATAACTGTTCCATCAATTACAATCGGTTTAGGTGAAGGGTCATGTGTATGTCCGCTTAAGATAAAATCTATCCCATGAACCTGACGTGCCACTTCCTGATCAACACTGAAACCATCATGAGAAAGAACGACTACACAGTCAACTTTATGCTCTTTTCTTAACTCATTTACATACTCTTGAAGCGTATCTAGTCTCAAACCAAAACTCCAACCTTCTGTAAATTCTTTAGGATTTGCAGTAGATGTAAAAGGAAATGACTGACCGATGATACCAATCTTGGCACCACCTCTCTCTTGAATTGTATACGGCTCAAATATCAGCTCTTCATAGTCATCAGCAAATGAATCATCTCCGACTACGTTTTGAGAAATAAACTTAGCATCAAGCATCTCTATAAGCTCTTTAACTCTCTCTTTACCGTAAGTAAATTCCCAGTGACCAACCATTACATCAACACCAAGATAGTTTTGCGCTTTAACGATAGCTTCGCCGCCGGTTTTTAGCGCAACGCCCGTACCCTGCCATGTATCTCCGGAATCAAGGAAAAGAACATTTTCTTTGCCTCTTTCTTTTCTTACATGGTCTAAATAAGTTTTCATGTGAGCGATACCGCCCATTTTACCAAACTTCTTAGCCAATGCTTCAAAGTCCATGTGTGTGTCAAAGTAAGCATCTAGCGAGCTTGGCTCTAACCCATAATGTTTTGCAAAAGATTCACCGCATAAAAACCCCGGCGTCCCCACAAGATTTGGAGCAGAGATCAAAGTTGACGGCTCTCTCCAATAAAGCGGCTTTATATGCGCATGAATATCACACATGTGAAGTAATGTAAAATTACCTGTAGCCTTGAAATCATATATATCTTTAAGCGATATTTGCGCAGGTGTTTTCGAACTTGCCATGGAGCTTGTTGCAGCACCCAGACCAAAAATCGCCGCTATATGCATAAAGTCTCTTCTAGAAATTTCCATTTTGTATTCCTATCTTTTTAAGCCGGGAATTGCTATAGCTTTACCCTTAGCTTTATCTGTAACATAAACTTCTAAAGCAACTATGTCAGGAGACCCTAACGGGATAACTGCTAAAAGAGCATTTTTCATACATCCCTGCATACGACCCTGAAGTGTTGTAAGGTTAGATTTAGTCATTCTGTATGCCGGCCATGTACCGCCTGAGTTATTAACACCTAAATCCGGTAAAGGCTGAGTTCTTAAAATAGTACCGATTACATCTGGACTGTGACAACTAAGGCATGATAATCCTCTGCCGCCTCTTTTTGTGTCAAAAGTTATTTGACCAAGGGCATAAGCATCTTTCATGTGCTGGTTTGCATTTACATCAATGTTGATTGGCTCATCATTTGCGATAGATTTTGTATAAGCCAGCATGTCATTCATATCTGAACTATCGAGCTTTAACACTTTTTTCCCAGTATCATGCATCATTGCTTGAAGAGCTTGACCAAGACCTACGACCATGTCAAATTTTTCTATATAACGAGGAAAACCGGCTATATATTTTGGCAGTTCGCTTTCACTTACACCAAGATATTTGGCCAGTCCAGCATCTCCACCCATATCGCTGAGCAATTCTTCACCATGAGCCACCATAATATCTGCCGGATTATTTTCCAGCATTTCTGCGTACATAGCGCGATCAGAATCACTCATAGCAAACTGCTCACCACCAAAAGAGAGTGACGAAAGAAGGGCTAAAGATAGTGCTATTTTTATACCTGTTTTCATCCCTTATCCTTTTGGTTTAATCTTCGTGCTTGTTTCGTTCACTGCACCTGTATTGTCAGTAAATGAAACAGTAAGTTTGCCTGCACCATTTATTTTCATATATATTGTAAATACCGGATTTGCAGACAATGATTCCCATACATTCATAGTAGTAATAACTTGACCGTTATAGTCAAACTTCACACTGTTTATGTACTCTGCAGGAACGATTTTGCCTGTTTTTTTATCTTTACGCATACCTGTTTCCATAGGATGCATAACCATAAAACTCACCTTTACAACTTCACCGTCTTTGTATTTTTTAGGTTTGATTTTAATTAGAGATTTTACTTTTTCCATTTTATATTCCTTATATTTTATTTTTTTTGTTTAATTTACTTAGGCGAGGTATCAACCACATCCGCCAATAGTTACTTTTACACTTTGACTTGCAGTCAAGAATGTTCCATCACTCATCTCTACTAAAGCTGCAACTTCTTGAGTTCCACCTAGTTTTACACGAGTAGCAATCATTGCTTTACCGTTTGCCGGAGTTAAATGAACTGCTAAACAGCGTGAATTATTATTTTTAGTAGCAAAAATATGTATAGCTTTTACATAATCGCTCTCACTCATTGGGGAGTCTACAGTTACAGATACAGGAACAACAGCACCATTTTCAGCAATTTCAGGTACTTTCAATGTGATTTTTGAAGATGTTTTAGCACCTTTACCATCTGTAATAGCTTCTACAGCTTTTTCATATGAAAACTCATTGGGTCCTTTTGGCTTCTTTTCATCAGCAGCAAAACTCATCATAGGAGCAACAGCGCTTACAGCGACAACTGTGCCTAGTTTTTTAAAAAAATCTCTTCTTTGCATAATTTAATTTCCTTTTTATCTATTTTGGAGATACGATATATGAAGCTATGTCACATATTTCTCTTTCATTAAACAACTTAGTTGTTAAGTTAATTGTCATGTGAGTATTTGGACTATCTACTCGGGCATCAGCAATTTTTTGATACACAAACTGGTTGTCTCTTGCATGTGAATCGATAAAGCTAGCTTTATATCCTGTTAAATCAGGACCAATGTTTCCACCACCTTTTGCACCTTCTACATTATGACAAGCTACACAGTTGCCATATTGTTTTGGTTTACCTTTGGCATCCGTTTTACTTAAACCCTTTGGAGGATTGCCTTTTATTGCTTCTCCATTTAAGTTATGAAAAATAAAAGCTCCTCTAGCTATCGCTTCTGGATCAGTAGTTATACAGCCTGAGGGCATTGTATAAACTTTTACGGGACCTAATAAATCTTTTTCTATAATTTTTTTTGCATCTGGGCTTTCTATAACGCCGCTATAATCAGCAGCGAAAATTGAACTCCCAAGAAGCAATGACATCACTATAGTTTTTCTCATTTTTCTTCCTCCTGTTAAATATTGGAGTAAGTCTAACTTTAAAGTGTAAAATATGTGTAAAATATTGTACTTTGAGTATAAATTCTTATAATAAAAGCATTTTTTGTGGAAATATGTAGGTAAAGGTAGTCCCTTTTTTTAGTTCTGATTGTATTTCTAATTTTATTTCATACTCTTTTATAATAGAACTGACAATATTAAGTCCTATTCCAAAACCGCCTTGAAGTGTATCTTCTCTGTAATACCTTTTAAATATCTGGTCTACATTTTCAATCCCGACACCGCTGTCTTTAAAGCTCAGATAACAAAAACCTGCTTTTAAATCCAGAGACACTCTGATACTGTTTTCTTCATATGAATATTTTATGGCATTGGAAATATTGTTATCTACTACTCTTCTTAACTGCTTTGGATTCATGAGAATTGTTATGCTATCTTCTATCTCACTTACAATATTTATATTTTTCATTAAAGCTACTTCTGAAAAATATTCTATCCTCTCTTTTAAAAAATTTGACAAATTTATTTGTTCTCTTTCATATTCAACCCTATCGTGTTTGACAAGATAATCCATATCATTATAAATATTGGATAAGACTTTTGCTGCTGCTTTCATTCTTTGCATGTATTTGTTCTGTGGATTTTTACGATTGTACAAATCAATATTTACATTGATAATAGAGAGGGGAGTATTTATCTCATGGATGGAATCTTTAATAAAATTATCCAATTGTTCATTAATCCTTTTAAAAGGCAGAGCAAAGCGATTTAAAAAGAATATACTCAACATTAATATGAAGATAACAACTGAAAATAAAATCAGCACGACTTTCTCATACACTACGGCAAAAGAAACTCTGTTTTTAATAATCAGATAATCTGCACTAAAATATCTGCCTTTTGGCAGTTTAGTAATCAGATACGCATCACTTTCATCCAGATAATAACCCTCTTTAAAATTACTTAGGTTACCTTTAATCAAGGAAAATATCGGTTTAAAATTTTTGTCATATAAGCCTGACTCAAATGTTTTAAACCTAGGATATTCAAAATACTCATCATTTTGGTTAAATTCCTGCATAGATTTTATGATGAGAAGTGATTGCTGTTTTAAGAATAACTCATTTTGAACGGAGTGGATATTTTTCATATATATAAAATAAAAGAATAGCGGGGTCAATAATATAACAGACACCAAGGTTGTATATATTAAAGCATTCTTTATCGCATATTTGCTATCGTTCAATGATATACCCCAGACCTCTTCTGTTTTGAATAATCCCCTCGGGGAGTTTTTGACGAAGATTTTTTAATTGCACTCTGATAGTTGCCGGCTCAACATATTCACCCCAAATCTCATCTTGAAACATCTCAACTGAGACGACAATATCCTTGTTTTTTATCAGTAACTCTAAAATATCTTTTTCTGCTTTTCTCAAAATTATTTCTTTCTCGTCTATAGTAAGCTTGGCTTTGGTTACATCATATTTTGCACCTTTGCCCAAATTAACAACTTCATTATCATTAAAATAAAAACTTTTAATGACTTGGTGGAGTCTTATCTCCAATTCTTCTAAATCAAAAGGTTTTCGTATATAATCACAACACCCTGTTTCATACCCTTTTTTAAGATTTTGCATATCAGTCATAGCTGTTAAAAATATGGCAGGGGTTTCTATCCCTTCCAGTCGTATATTTTTTAAAAGTTCAAATCCTGATAAGTCTGGAACATTTACGTCTAAAAGTAAAATATCATAGGACTTATCAAAAACAGCATCGTAAGCCTTTTCTCCATTCATAAAGCAGTCAACTTCGTATCCGATATCTTCTAGGAATTCTTGGATACTTATGCGTAATGAATATTCATCTTCAAGCAGTAATATTTTCATTTTATTTTTCCATCAATTTTTTTAACACTTTTATTTTCCAGCATCAGCTGTATCAGCTCATCTTTAGAATAAGTATCAAGCTTTTTATACGCCTCTTGTAAAAATTCCATCCTGTCTTCATTTGCTATGCTATCTTTTAAATACAACAACTCAGACGCACTGTTTTTACTGTACACATTGTGAAACTGTTGTTTTTCTACAGCATACAAGTCGCTTCTTGTTACATTGATCAAAAATGATATGTCATCTTCCGGGGAACGAAAATAGTCTAAATATTTATCAGGTAGAACAAAGACAAAAGCACCTATTGCCTCACCTTCTCCATTATGCATAGATTCAAAAAATATATGCCTATTTTTAGATGACAGGATTCGATTGGCCTGTAACTCTTTAAAATCTATCTTCTCAAGCACTTTAATATGCCCTGTATTATAATTTATGTTTGCTACTATATAATTTTTTATAGTTAAATTTTCTTGCATAAACACTGCGGTTGAATAGTATTTATCATCCAGCAATACGTATAAATCTATCCCTTGCTCACGAAAGTAATCAGTGATCTTTTCAAAAAAATCTATAACTTCTATAAACCCCAGTAAAACATTGTCTTTGTAAATCGGTACGGTTGCTTTAATACCTAATCTTCTGCCAACCTCTATGGATGTTCGTGGTGCTTTATGGCTTTTTATGTAATTGAGGTCAGTTCTGTAATCTTCTAAAGGCATACCGGCATATACATCATCCCAGCTCCGTGCGAATACATGTAAGTCACTTGTAATCATTTGGGTTCTGATTGTTCTATGTACATTTTGCTTTAGACTGTCCATGATGTCTGAAAGGATTTTATAGCCTAAATCTTCATCATCATTTTCCAAAGCGTTCACTAAACCATCATTTTTAGATAAAACCAAGGCTATTTCCAAAGCATTCATCTGCTCAGTTTTAAGCTTTTTTTCCAAAGAAAGTGTACATTGGTCTAAGATATTATCCAATTTTTGTTCTTTAACCTCAAATTTCAGATAAAACAAAACTGCTATGATGATGATGATGATTAAACCAAAAATAGCAATTAAATTTTTAAACATAGAGAGACCAACTTATAAGAATTTGCATCATTATATCAATAAAAGTTATCATATCCATTATTTTATATTTGCTTAATATATCTCTTTGACGCGTCCGACTTCACCGCTCATGAGACGAACTTTTATCCCATGTGGATGATTTGGTGATTTAGTAAGTATATCTCGCACTATCCCATCCGTTAGCAATCCGCTCTGCTGATCTTGTTTTAAAACGATTGCAACGCTTTGTCCATGTTTAATATTTTTTCTCTGAGTACCGTCTAACATAATAATTCCTATTATTTTTTATAAAATTATACTTAAAAAAACTAAAGCACCTGCACGTAACAAATTTCTTACTTTTTAGCAGATGAAACTATTTTAGCCCTAGGCACAAACTCTAAAACAGTGGCATTTATGCAAAATCTTTTTCTGCCATCTTCTCTTGGAAAAACATGACCTAAATGGATTCCGCTTTTTTTAGCGATTATCTCAACTCTCTGCATCCCGTAACTATCATCATTTTTCTCTATGGTAGCATTGTCAACCGCTTTATAAAAACTAAGCCATCCTGTACCTGAATGAAAACGATCACGAGTGTCAAACAGGATATCTCCGGAGAGTTTATCTATAAATACCCCATCCGGAGTATCTTTAAAGATATCATACTGTTTACAATATCTGCCATCTGTTCCTTGCTTAAAAGCTACATGGTAACTCTCAGAATTTTCATCAAGTTTAAAAGCTCCCAAGGTCTCATAGAAACTTTTTGCATCCATATAACCGATATGTGCCATGATCTCCTTGCCATCTTCTATAAAGAGTATAGTAGGAGTAGAAAAAAGTTTTGTTGTAATATTAAAACCTTTTAAACTGCTAGCTACAACCGTTCTAAGAGGAACTGAGCCTTTATAAAGTGAGCTCACATCTGTGGCAAATTTTTCACAATAAGGACAGTAAGACTCTGATTTTATAACCACAATCTCTTTTCCTCCAAGTGGAAGCGTGACATCTTTTTTCATATCATCTTTTTTAAATTTCACACCTGTACTGTGGTTTGGACAATACCCGTTCGGATTTTTTTGTAAATAATCTTGATGATAATTCTCTGCATAGTAAAATTTATCTAAGGGCTGTATCTCTGTGACAATTTTCCCATAACCGTTTTTAGTAAGTAAGTTTTGATAGGTCACTTCTGTCTCTTGGGCTATCTTTTTTTGGTTTTCATTTGTCCAATATATCGCACTTCTGTAGTTGTTTCCTATATCATGCCCTTGTCCATCTGCCTGTGTCGGATCATGGAGTTCCCAAAAAGACTTTATAAGGGTATCGGCTGTCGTTTTTGAGTTATCATAAGTGACTTTCACAGCTTCCGTATAGTTTTTGGTTGTACTGTCAGGCATTAATCCTCTTTTGCTCAGCACATCTTCATAAGTCGGATTTGCATAATTTCCGCCTGCATATCCAGACTCTGCACGGACTACTCCATCCATATGTTCAAAATGTTTTTCGACACCCCAAAAACATCCGGCTGCAAATACTATTGATACTATCATCTTTTATCCTTTGTCATATTCTATTCATTTAACATAAACAAAGTATAAACTGCTGTAGAATACTTAACTATACATTTTCTTTGTATACCTCTTAATCAAAAAATATGTATAATCCTAAAAAAACTGGTTGCTTTATGAATAAAAAAGTTTTATTGCTTCATGGATGGGGCGGAAGTGATTTTCCTCACTGGCAGAGTTGGTTAGCAGGCGAATTGGCAAAAGACTATGGAACTGTCAGTTTTCCACAACTCTCAAACAAAGATTTTCCTGACCTTAACATCTGGAAACAAGAGTTAAAACAGCATTTAGATGATTTCAATCCAGACATAGTTGTCTGTCACTCTCTGGCTAACATACTCTGGTTTCATCTTTGTCATGAGGAAGATATAAAACAGATTCAAAAGCTTTATCTTGTAGCATCTCCGAGTTTGAACTGTAAAATTGAAGAACTTAAAAGCTTTTTTCCATTAAAAATCCCAACAAACCTCCATGCAAAAGAAGTTTTATTAGTGGCTTCAACAAATGACCCTTATATGAGTATAGAAGAGGCAGAGTCTTTACAAAATGAGATGCAAGTAAGGATGCATGTTCTAAATGATGCCGGGCATATAAATGCAGACAGTGGCTACGGAGAATGGAATTGGATACTCGAAGAGCTTAATAATTAAACATTCTGTATCCGCATAGAAACAATAAGACTGTATAATC
>CALCGG010000144.1 GCA_937900945.1 uncultured Sulfurimonas sp.
TTTATGGACCAGAAACACATGTTACTGACATTGTTAGAATGGCATTAGAGAAGTAGGGGCTAAATATGAATAAATTATATACAAAAGACACACAAGCAATTTTTTGGAACAATAATACAACTGCTATTCAAAGAATGCTAGATTATGATTACACTATTAAAAGAAAAACTCCGTCTGTTGCAGCTATAGTTGCTCCAACAAGCGGAAATAAATTTGAGAAGTTTTTTTGGGGTCCAGATGAAATAATGGTTCCACTTTTTAAAACAACTGCTGATGCTAAAAAAGCACATCCAACTGCTGATGTACTTTTAAACTTTGCATCATTTAGAACAGCTTATGATGTAACTATGGAAGCCGTAGAGCTTGGTGGATTCAAATCTATCATGGTAACTGCTGAGGGTATTCCTGAAAGACTTGCAAGAAAAATGAACAACACAGCAAGAAATGCCGGTGTTACGGTAATTGGACCTGCAACGGTTGGCGCGATAGCTCCGGGTGCATTTAAGATTGCAAATATTGGTGGTACGATTGAAAATATCGTTCAATCAAAACTTCATAGAAGCGGTTCTTGTGGACTTGTAACTCGTTCAGGCGGTTTATTTAACGAACTTTCAAACATTATAGCTATCAATGCTGATGGTATTGCTGAGGGTGTTGCTATTGGTGGAGACAGATTTGTTGGTTCTGTTTTTATTGACAACATGTTGAGAATGGAAAAAAATCCAGATGTAAAATATATGGTACTTTTAGGCGAAGTTGGTGGTACTGAAGAGTATAAAATCATCGATGCTATAAAAGCTGGACAAATTACTAAGCCGGTTATCGCTTGGTGTATCGGTACAATTGCTAAGCATTTTAGCTCAGGTGTACAGTTTGGTCATGCAGGTGCAAGTGCAAATGCTGATGCTGAAACAGCTGCTTCAAAAAATAAAGCAATGGCTGAAGCTGGCATATATGTACCACAATCATTCAATGATTTACCGGGAACAATCAAAAAAGTTTATGAAGAACTTAGAGCAAACGGAACAATCAGTGAAATTGCTGAACCAGATATGGACACAGTTCCAAAAGTTAGAAAAAGTAAAGAATTTATTTGTACTATTTCTGATGACAGAGGCGATGAAGCAACTTATGCAGGTTTCCCAATCTCTTCGTTGGCAACTCCGGATACAGGTAAAGGTATCGGCGATGTCATCTCTTTATTATGGTTCAAAAAACAGTATCCACTATGGGCTACACAATTTATTGAAACTGTACTTAAAACTGTTGCAGACCATGGTCCGGCAGTTTCCGGTGCTCACAATGCAAAAGTAACAGCAAGAGCTGGCAAATCAGTTGTTGAAGCACTTGTAACAGGACTTTTAACAATCGGTCCAAGATTTGGTGGTGCAATTGACGGTGCTGCAGAGCATTTCAAATATGCAGATGACAATAAATTAACTCCAGCAGACTTTTTAAATCATATGAAAAAAGA
>CALCGG010000145.1 GCA_937900945.1 uncultured Sulfurimonas sp.
AGGTCTTTGGAACTACACTGCTCAAACCGATTGCGAAGTACGGACAGAGCATTTTAATCGATGCAAACGAAAATCTTAAACACACCATGCAGTACTGCGCTTTACCGTTAAAAGAGGGAAACAATCTTGTTATCTTTCCTGAGGGTGCAAGAACCAGAGACAGAGAACTTTTGGAATTCAGACCGTTTTTTGCAATGCTGGCAAAGACTTTTCATGTGCCAATAGTTCCGGTAGTTATTGATGGCAGTTTTGAGGCTTTAAGAACGGGTAAATTCATCCCAAGTCTAAAGAAAATAAGAATCACATACCTAAAACCAATCTATCCGGATGGTTTGACTTATGATGAAATAACTATGAAAGTAAAAGAGGCGATAGAGAGTGAGATGACTAGAAACCCGGTTTACTCTAAAGCATTTTAAATTATGAAAATAGAGATATCGGCAAAGTTTACGAATTTTTGTTAAACTCAGATGTGAATGTTATGAAATCATCGAGTGAAAGCGGTTTACTGAAATAGTAACCCTGAATCATGTCGCATCCATGCTCTCGTAAAAAATTAACATTTTCTTCTGTTTCTGCACCTTCTGCTATTAATTTCATGCCTAAAGCTTTACCGATAGCGATGATAGATTTTGTGATACCTACATCTTCTTCATCTTCCGGTAAGCCACGAATGAATGCCTGATCTATTTTAAGTTTTTCAAAACCAAATTTTTTCAGATAGCTCAATGATGAATATCCTGTTCCAAAATCATCGATGGCAATACGGTATCCATAAGATTTAAGCTGTTCAAGTTTTTTAACTGTATCCTCTACATTGTCAATCAATGCTCCTTCTGTAATTTCCAATTCAATCTGTTTAGGGTTGATATCAAAACTGCTGATAAAATTATGAATACTTTGGACAAAGTCTTTCTCTTTAATATGTTTACTTGAAATGTTAACGGCTATTTTTATTTTATGTGTATTCTGGATTTTTTTTGCTGCAAGGCAGGTCTGTTCTAAAACCCACATCGTAATAGGTATAATCAATCCTGCAGATTCGGCAATAGGTATAAATTCTGCCGGACTGATAAACCCGAGTTTTGAATCAGTCCATCGTATCAGTGCTTCAGCACCGACTACTTTATTTTGAGTTAAAGATACCTGCGGTTGATAGACGAGAGAAAAATTTCCCTCTTTGACTGCAGTTTGGAGATGTTGAATAATAAGCATCTGTCTGGTAACAGCTTCATTCATTTGAGTAACAAAGAAAGAGTATCTGTTTTTTCCCTGTTTTTTGGCCGTATACATTGCGGTATCTGCATTACGGAAAAGTTCTTGAGAGTCCTTAGCATCTTGGGGGTATAATGCTACACCAATACTGGCTGAGACAAAATATTTTTCTGTTCCTATTGTCATGCTCTGTGCAAGAGTTTCAAGTATGCGTTCAATTGTACTAATAACAACAGCTTGTTCAATATTTTCAAGCAGTATGACAAATTCATCACCGCCAATCCTTGAAAGGGTATCAGTCTCTTTTAATACCCCTTGAAGATGGTTTGCAACTGCTATGAGAACTTTATCTCCCGTCATATGACCGGCACTGTCGTTAATGATTTTAAAATCATCCAAATCTATGAAAATAAGCGCAAGTGAATGTTTATCTCTTTTTGAAGCAGCTATGGCATGTTCTATTCTGTCAAGAAGAAGTTGGCGATTTGGAAGTCCCGTTAATGTATCTTCAAATGCAAGTTTTTGGATTCTGTCTTGACTTTTTTTATGCTCAGTGATATCTCTTGCAATTCCAAGATAATGAGTAGTTATATCATTATTATCTTTGAGGGCAATAATACGGAGCCATTGATGATAGATGCTGCCGTCTCTGCGCCTGTCAATTATTTCTCCTTCCCAGTAAGATTCTTTGATTAGTGCTTCTTTCATTGCAATATAGGTTGATTCGTTTGTCCAGCCTGATGAAATCATTTTTGGAGTCTTGCCAAGAAGCTCCCTTGCACTGTATCCCGTTATAGCTTCATATTTTGCATTGACTCTTATTATAGTCATTTTGGTATCAGTGATTAGCATACCGTCATCACTGTTTTCAAAACTGGTTTCCACAATTTGTAGCTCATTATTTGTTTCACTAAGACGGCGGTACAATCTTATGAGGTAAGTTGTTAAAACCAATAGTATTATTATCCCAATAAAAAAATATGGCACAGCTTTGAGTATGTTGCCCCAAGCCTGTTTGCGTATATAAGAGTCAGGTATTGCATGAATAAGCCACAAATGTAAACGGGTGTTATTTATACCTTTTAAAAGTGTATCTGACATGCTTGCATTATAATCCCTAACAAAAGGCTGCAACATTTTTAAAGGATTGAGTTCTTTGTAGCTTAGAAGAGAATTTGAATCATTGAAAGTTCCAGCAGGAGTTTTTTGCATACTTTCCCAAAGTAGATTTGAAAATATTTTCACCTGATTAGATGAATTACTCAGCATGAATGACCAGGCTTGTTCATTATTTGGTGCAATAAGCCAATTTCCAAGACCGTTGGCAAGGTAAGGAGTGGGCATAGCACTCATGTTTATCGATAAGATTATATCTATGAGTTTTTGAAAGTTTACGTTTAATACAAGCAGACCTTGTGCCTGTTTTGCTTCATCATAAATCATTGTAGCAATCCGAAATACAGGTTTATGTGGGATTTCTATTTTACCTTTTTCCATATTGAGATCAATTTCTGAAATATAGATCTCATGCGGTGCAATTTTTAATGCTTCTTGAATGTAATAACGATCCCCTTTTGCTTGCAACTCATTTTGGGGAACTACAAAAGGTTTGCCGTCTGAGTTGTTAATACGAAATTTTTCCATTCCACGAAGGTCTAAAAGTCGCAGTTGATCATATATAGGTTTGTGATGCATAAAATCTATAAGTGTATTAAGAACATATTTTTTGATTATTGCGGGAGAGTCCTGAACTGTGACTGAAAAGAGATCATTGCTCTCAGAGAGTTGAAGAAGGTCTGATGCTGCTGTTGAAAATTCATTTTGCAAATTGGCATTTATGTTGTTCAAGATAAGCATAGATTCTTCTTTGTACTTCTCTCTTTGCCAAGTGTACTCATTGACAGTAATGATGTAAAATACGCCAAGTACCAAAGCTATAATGACACTAAAATATTTGGCATAATCGAATAACTGTTTTGACAGCTTTTGTTTTGTTTTTGATTTTTTTGTATAGAGTTTTTCAGATATTTTGGATTTACAATCACTGCAGACTGTATGAACTACATCAAGATGCAGATTTTCCTTTCCTGCAATCATCTCCGGTTCAATCCATTTTATATTATCATGAGAGCGCAAGCGATTACATATGCTGCATCGCTTCATAATGTTTGATGAACTATCAGGAAAATCTTTTGTTTTATCTTCTATAAAAAGTTTTTCTATAAACGGAACTTGATACAGTGTCTCATTAAAGAGTGTAATATTGCCATTTTTATGAGGTGTAAATGTTGTTTTCATGAAGCGCTGATGTGATGGAGAGTCGCATCTGTATTCGTTTGTGATGACTTTTTGGTTTAATCTGCAGGATTTAAATATTGCATCATAATAAATCTGCGTTGCTTCATCTGAAATATATTCATTTATGAAATGACGGATAATTTTATTTTTTTCAAGAGAATCTTTTGCGCCACCGATTATGGAAGCATGCTCCCAACCTTCATCGACAGAAATAATACGATTGTTTTGGTCGATAGTGTAAATTACAATTTCTCTCTCAGTGTCAACCATGATAACCCCCCCCATGAGTTAATCGTATGCTCGTTGATAATTCATCAAAAGAGCAAGTTTTAATAATATTTCATGGTATTCTAGCAAAATTTGCAAGCGAATGCGACTTAAAAATATCAGTTTTCCCAATAGCTTAAATTATATTTAATTAATGTTTAAATGAGATGAGTAGAAATTTTATTTACTCTAACGCCTTTTTAACATCGCTGGCAACTTTTTTTTCATCCACAAAAAACAATAATATTGCGCCTACTATGAAGAGTATGGAAACAGAAGCGATTGAGATGCGGGAACTTTCACTGAATAGGGCGACTACTGCTACGAGCAGGGGTCCTAAAATAGCGGCAAATTTTCCTAAAAAATTATAAAATCCAAAAAATTCTGCGGCATGTTGATGTGGAATCATGCTTGAGTAGTATGAACGGCTCAGTGCCTGTATGCCGCCCTGGACGAGTGCTATCATAATTGCGAGAATATAAAACTCATATACCTCTTGCATCAGCACTGCCCAGATAATAATGAGAAAATAGATACCGATAGCGACAAATATAGCTTTTTTAGTATCCCATATTTGTGCAAGTTTGGCAAAGAGGAGGGTGGCTGGAAAGCCGACAAATTGAACTATCAGCAGTGCAAGTATGAGATTGTGTGAGTCAAAACCAAGTGCCATCCCGTAATCAACAGCCATCCGGATGATGGTATCTACACCGTCGATGTAGAGCCAGTAAGCTACTAAAAACAGTAACAATCCCTTAAGCTGAGATATCTTGCTAAAAGTTGATTTTAGCCTCATGTAGCCTT
>CALCGG010000146.1 GCA_937900945.1 uncultured Sulfurimonas sp.
AGCAGCTGATTTGTAATCAGCAGGCCCGGGGTTCAAATCCTCGTGTCGGCACCACGATTTACTACGCTAATTCTCATTAAATTCAACGCATATAATTTTAAATTTATCATTAAAATACTATAATCGTCCATTATTAATCAAAAGGTTATTGCATGGAAATTTTTAGGCTTGCAAAAGCAAGCGAAATTTATAATATCTCTACTAAAAATCTTACAGAACTTCTTCAGCTGAAATTGATTCCTCATATTAAAAAAATATCTACTTCAAACAGGGCTAGCTATTATATCCCTTCTGCTTTTGTTGATTATGCGAAAGAAGTTTTAAATTTTGAAACTTTAGAAGATGCAACAGGTAAAGTGGAAGATTTTTATAATAAAAATGGAACTAAAATCATAACTTTTTCTAACCTTAAAGGTGGTGTTGGCAAAACTTCGGTTGCTTCAAATTTTGCTTATTCTTTAGCTGTGTTAAACAAACGGGTATTGCTCGTAGATATGGATTCACAGGCAAATACTTCACGCTATTTTGCAAATCAATATTTTACAGGCAAGAGTATCAAAAATATTTTTGATACTCTCATGAGAAAAGAAAAAATAGACAATGCTTTTGTTCATAGCCATATACACAGATTGGAGTTTGATAACGCTTCTCTGGATCTTTTACCTAGTGAGTTGGCTCTTGGAAGGGTGGTGGAATTCAGCCGTGCCGTCTTTACCATGCCTCATAAAAAGCTCAATGATATACTCAAATATGTAAAAGATGATTATGACTTTATTGTGATTGATACACCTCCTTCTACCGGATTATCTCTGCACATGGCGATTTATGCGAGTGACATTATGAGTATAGTGACTGATGCAGAGGATTTTTCTGTCAATGGATTAAAGGAACTCGCTTCCGAGATTGAAGAGATTGAAGAAGAAACAGATCGATCGATTACAGTTGATTCTATTTTTATAAATAAAGTGAAAAATTCTAAAATTCATGAAGTGTATATTGAAGCAATTGCCAAGTTAGCAATCGAGCAGAATATAGACAATGTTTTTACAATTTCTGACAGCACAAGAATAAAAGAAGCACAAAACTTACATATTCCCATGTTGGAGTATAAAAGTGAACTTGATAAAGGTTTAGTCATGAGTAGCAGCGTAATGGAATACGCCATTGAAAAAGCATTGGAAGGATAAGAAAGTGGCAAAATTAAATCTAGAAAAATTTAAAGAAAATGCAGAAAAAATTATTCAAAAAAAATCAACCCAAGGGCTTTTTTCCGAAACACAAAAAAAACTGCTTACATTGGAATTGACATTACTTGAAGAAAACCCATTCCGTGTGAGACTAAACAACTCTCACATGGAGGATTTAGTTGAATCCATAGAGCATTATGGACAGTTAGAGCCAATAACGGTTGCTCAACATAGAAATGGATACCAAATTTTAAATGGTCATGCCAGAGTAGAAGCTATTAAACTTCTGGGCGGTGACAGTGCTTTTTGTATGGTAATCAATTTAGTGGATGATGATGCAGGATTTTACCCTTATCTTTTAAATCAAAAAAGTGATCTTGATGATTTTGAGGTTTCTTATTATATAGACAGATTACTTGCAAGCGGGATAAAAGAAAAAACTATTCAGAAAAAGCTTGGGTTAAATATGAGCGAATATAAAACTTATAATTTTGAATATAATCTTTTTGATATACTTAAAAATAGTGAGATTATTACTTACGATTATTTAAAAGATATAAGTAAAATAAACGATGAAGCATTAAGAGACGAAACACTTGATCATATCGTACAAAAACTGATTACTAAAACTGAAATAGAAAATTATTTGGTAAAAATCAAAGAAGTAAATATTGGTTCCAGATATGCTTTTAAGACAGATGGTTTTAGAGTTAAAAAAAGCACTTATAAAACAACTATAGATATTGATGAAAGATATTTAAATTTTGATGAAACAAGAAGAGTGTACGATTTTATCAGCGAGATGGAACTACTTAAAACCCCATAAAAAGTTTTAAGTAGAAATAAGAGTCTATATTAAATAATTGCAATAATAAAGATAGATGTTGTTCCCTGCCCAACACCTTCACTCTCAAGCTTAACATCTCCCCCTAGTATGTTAGCCATTTTTCTACTTAATGAAAGCCCAAGTCCAGTTCCCTTATGCTTTTTTTGCATCACATTTTCCACTTGAGTGAAGTCATTGAAAAGTTGCTGCATGTTATCTTCCGATATTCCAATACCACTGTCTTTTATACTAACATAAATATGACTTTCATCGTTATACAGTTCCAAATTTACATAGCCTTCTTTTGTGAATTTTATAGAATTTGACAGAAGGTTTATAACAATTTGTTTGAACATTTTTGGGTCTGTTTTGTATGCTTTATCATCAAACTTATCTGTGATTAAATTAAACTTTATATTTTTGTCATTTGCTAAGGGCATGAGCATATTGTAGCTGCTTTGAACAAGTTCCAAGATGCTGACATCTTCCATATGAGCTTCCATCTTTCCAGCCTCAATTTTAGCAATATCTAAAATCTCATTTATCATATTAAGTAAATAGTGGGCAGATGATTCTATGTTTGACATAGTGTCTTGCTGGTCATCTGTTAGCTCCTCATATGTAATCATAAACTGAGTAAAACCTATAATTGCATTGAGCGGAGTGCGAAGCTCATGGGACATATTTGAAATAAATGCAGATTTTGCCCGTGATGCTGACATGGTTCTGTCTATAAGCCTGATTCTCTCAAGCTGCAGAGTTATCATAGCTGCAATGGAATCATAAAATTTTCTTTCGTTGTCATCTTCAAAATCATCCAATCCTAAGCCAATAGAACCAAGATACACTTTTTCATTATTTTCAAAATCTGTAACAAAAAGTGAAATATAAGCTTTGTCTATATATTGAAAATTCTCTTTTTGAAAATATAAATCATTTTTATTTGTGAGAATTTTAATCTGTTCAATTGAAGTGTATATACATTCTCCTTCATCTTTTGTCTGAATGATTGTATTAAAAACCTCTATAAGCTGAATAAATCTTTTTAATCTTAATCTGTTTTCTTCTTCAAGTTTAGTAAGTGCAGAAGAGGTCGTTTTGAGCATTTTGTTGAAAGAGTGAGTCAGTATTGCAATTTCATCTTTAGAAGTTACAGCTAGTTGCGCAGAGTAATTTTGATTGTTGATTATATCATCAGTAATTGCGGTTAAATTTTCTATGGGTTTTACTATCTCTTTTGAATATTTAATAGATACATAGAGTATGAGTATAATAATAATTATTGATATATAAAGCATGAAGCGGATAAAATCATACAAAAAAGCTAGGGCTATGTTTTTATCAACAGCATATACAATAAACAAGTCATTTAAAATAGGCATTTTTTTATATACAATAACATGCTTAGAACTGATAACACTGTCATTGTCTTTATTGAAGTTTAAATCATAGAATATATTTTCTCCCACGCTAAAATGCGTTTTTGGATTTATAATGTAAGAACGGATACTTCCCTGGTGTGTTAAGTACAAGTCTAAATTATCCAAATTATATTTCAGTACTAAAAAGCCAATCTCTTTTGTGTTATCAAATGAAGCATAGATTTTTGAATATATGCAGAGTGTTTTATTTTCAATATATTTTCCGTTGCTTTGCTTGATAAAATTTCTTGAATCAAACTTTTGGAGTAAAGAATTAACATCAGAAGATGAAATTATTGTGAAATCACTGTTCACAACCATAAAAGTATTTTCCAGACTTAAATCATTTGACTTTTGAGTTAAGAGTCTTGAAATTCTTTTGTCAATGTCATCTGCCAATATATCATCCATGACATCAAGTGAACTTATAAAATTGACTTCTTTTGTTAAAGAGTTTACATGGTTGGTTATGAGCTTAAGCACAGAGCTAGTTCTGTCAAATTGCTCAGTAATAATTTTATTCACTATTTTTGTTTCA
Organism: uncultured Sulfurimonas sp.; assembly: GCA_937900945.1. Classification (GTDB taxonomy): domain Bacteria; phylum Campylobacterota; class Campylobacteria; order Campylobacterales; family Sulfurimonadaceae; genus Sulfurimonas. The sequence goes on from CALCGG010000146.1 coordinate 3,973, forward strand.
CTTAAAAAGAGAGTATATGTCAGCAGTGTTAAAAATGGCAAAAAGCCGATAGCAATGAATGTTACAAGAATTTTATTTCGTAAAGATTTTTGAAAGAAATCAAACATCTCTTAATCTTTTTCTAATCTCTAAGATTTCATCTAAGTTATTTAAAAACAATTCAATAATTTTTGGATGAAAATGTGAGCCTGAATCACTCTGCATAATATCTAATGCTCTCTCAAGTGAAAAAGCTTTTTTGTAAGGTCTCTCGCTAAGCAATGCATCAAATACATCAACAACAGATACGATTGCTCCGCTAAGCGGTATGGCATCTCCAATCAAGCCTTGTGGATAACCGCTTCCATTGTACTTCTCATGGTGAGTATATGCTATTTCTGCAGCAAGTTTTAAAAGTGGTGTTTTTTTTTGAGATAGTATTGAATGTCCGATTAAAGAGTGCTCTTTCATTTTGAAGAATTCATTTTCATCAAGTTTTCCAGGTTTTAAAAGTATCATGTCATCTATACCTACTTTTCCTATATCATGCATAGGGGCTGCGAGCCTCATAAGCTCTATCTCATCATTGTTCCATCCAAACTTTTTTGCCATGAGTGCAGCCATGTCCCCAACTCTGATTGTATGTAAGGATGTTTCATTGTCTCTATATGCAGCCATTTTACTTAGTATTGAGATAATATCTTTCTCACTGTTTTGAACTTCTACGAGAGCACTTTGTAAATCTTTGGTTTTTTCTTTTACCTGAGCTTCTAAAAGTGTTTTGTGATCTTTTAGCATATTTTGATACATACCTATCTTGATGGCATTTTTTATTCTTAGTCTAAAATCAGTTATGTCAAAAGGCTTTGTGAGATATTCATCTGCACCTAGTTCTAAGGCTTTGATAATAGCCCCTTTATCAGAAAGAGCGGAAATGATTATGAGTGGAATAGTTGAGAGTTCATCATCGTCTTTTATGATTTGTGTGGCTTCGTACCCATCCATACCTGGCATCATTAAGTCCATTAAAATTAAATCTATTTTTTTATTTTTTAGTAATTCAATAGCTTCTTTGCCATCTTGCGCTTCTATAACACTAAAGCCTTCTTTGTTTAATATTTTGGATGCTACTTTTCTATTTAGTATCTCATCATCACATAAAAGTACAGTTGGCATTAGTCTCTCCACCTGTAAATGACTTTTACACTGTCGTCAATATTTTCTGCATTAATATATCCAATGGAGCCTTCGACTTTTTTAACAAAAGCTTTGATGCTTTCTTGTGATTTCATACTTATCGGAGGTCTATGTCCAAGGTAATGCTGTGCGGCCCAATATGTTTTTAATCTTGAAAAACTCATGTGCAAAATTTCTTTTTCAAATTTTACTCTTAAAGAGTCTCTGGCGTCTAAGTTAATTGGGACGACTTTAATATCTTCTATGAAAGATAACTTATTTAAAAATATAGCCTTTATTTGATTTGTCGATAAATCTTTCATATTGTTGTTGGATATAACAACATATTCATCCCCAAAAGATATACAAGCAAATAATAAGATGCTTATAAATATATTTTTCATTAGAATAGTACCGAAAGAGAGAATAAGAATTGATTCTCTTCACGTATAGAATGAACTTGATATTCATACTTTATTGCTATTGGATAAGAGGGTCTGTATGTGTAACTAAATACTGCTATATCATCACTTTTATTATTTACATGATCATCATAGGATTCAATTCTTAAAGCACTGATATGTTGATCTGTAAAACGGTATAAGCCTTGTATGTATCCTGCGTATGGTGTAGTAGTTTTATTGTTTGATTGTTGATAACCTAATTCACTAAGAAACTGATATCTTTCGGTATCATATTTTACAGATAAAAGAAAATAATATAAGTTGTCTTGGATAACGTTGTTCTCAGTCCTATG
>CALCGG010000147.1 GCA_937900945.1 uncultured Sulfurimonas sp.
ATCGGTATCTATTTTCTCATTATCATCTGGGCAGTGCTGATGCAGGAGGTATATGAGTTTTATATTCTCGCAATTATGATAGCACTCGTCCAAGGTGGAATACAGGCACTTAGCCGTTCATATTACTCAAGCATGATTCCGCATCAATATGCCGCAGAGTTTTTTGGATTTTACAATTTTTTAGGAAAGTTTGCCGCTATTTTGGGACCGCTGCTTGTAGCAGTAGTCGCACTTTTTAGTGAAAACTCCCGCATCTCGATTGCTTCTGTCTCAATACTCTTCATATTAGGCGCAATTTTGCTGTTTTTCGTAGATGAGAAAAAAATTGCCAAGGATGTTCAAGAGGCGTTAAAGTAAACCGGATTTCTTTTCATCTCACTCTCAATCGCCTCTTTTACGTTCATAGTTATCTCATGATAAGTTAAGCCAGCAGGGTAAATTGGTTTAAGATATGTTATTCTGATTTTTTTTAGGCTTGGCGAAATTTTTCCGGTTCTCAAAGCTTCAAAACTGCCGTCAATTACGACCGGAACTATTGGCACATGAAAAGTCTTTGCGAGCATTGCAAAAAATGGTCTGAATTCTAAAAGTTCTCTGTTTCTGGTTCTTGCACCTTCAGGGAAGATAACAAGATTATTTCCCTCTTTTAAGGGCAGAGCGCAGTACTGCATGGTGTGTTTGAGATTTTCGTTTGCATCTATCAAAATGCTCTGTCCGTACTTCGCAATCGGCTTCAGCAGTGTTCTTCCAAAGACCTGTTTGTATGCAAGAAAAAAACTATGCTTTAAAATGGCATAAGGAAGAGTAGCTTCCATCAAAAAACCATCCAGCATACTCTGGTGATTTGGAGCTATCACGCAGGGTGATGATGGGATATTTTCTCGACCAATCACCTCCATGCGAAACAGAAGTTTAAACAGCGGAAACATCACTGTTTTGTACAAAAACATTATGAAAGGCGAATATATCAGCTCCTCTTTAATGGATTCTTTTAATACCTCCTCCCATTTAACAGCTGTTGCATCCACATGATTTTTGTATTTTTTTATATATTCATAAAGCGTTTGCATGGTCATGATTTTTGAAAATATCGCTTCATCTATCACGACTCCGAAACTCTTCTCTACAAAGATAAACAGCTCCACATAATCAAGTGAATCAAGTCCAAGCTGGAGCTCTACATGTGAGGATGGGAAAATTTCTTCTTTCGTTAAAGTCTCAATGTATAATTTTAAAACTCTATAAACTTCATCATCAGGTTCATCTTTGAGGACTACTTCATTAGTAACAATTTCATAACCT
>CALCGG010000148.1 GCA_937900945.1 uncultured Sulfurimonas sp.
CCAAGGACACAATGATTTTCAGTCATTTGCTCTACCGACTGAGCTAATTGGCCATCTTTTAAGAGCGTGATTGTACAGTCTAAGGACTGAAAGTTAGCTTATAGCCTTTAAGATTATTTAAGCGGTATGGACCACTTTTGATAAAAAGCAATAATTCGTACTGTAACACCAACAATAAAGAGTGTTAAAATTGTGTAAGTTGAAATCATTTCTACTTGATTTAGGGTGTAGAGGGCAAGAGCTATTAGCAGAGAAATAGTTCCATAAAATCCAGTTTTAAAGACAAACGGGACCTCATTTATGATAATATCTCTAGCTATACCGCCACCGACTGCAGTTATAAATGAGAGGGCTAAAATGCCTGTTAAATTGAAATCGTGAGCCAGTGCGATTAATGCTCCGGAAATACTAAAAGATATTAAACCTATGGAATCACTTATTATAAAAAGCAGTTTATTTTCTATGGAATCTTTTTTATGAAATTTAAAAATAATCATTAAGGTGATAACACTTATAACAATGATTGCCGGATAGCTGTGAGAAAAAGTATAGGGTGTTTCATTAATGGTTATATCTCTAATAATCCCACCGCCAAGAGCAGTTAGAAAAGTAGCTATTAAAACACCTAAGAGATCTAAGTGATTTCTAGTTGCTACAAAAAATCCACTCATTGAAAAAGCAATAATTCCTATGTAATCTGCTACTTCAAACATATTTTAAAACCTTCAACTATAGCTAAAGCTTCCAGTTCTTTTATCTTTTGTTCCAAACTGTCAATATCTTCATTTTCATCCAATGCAAATTTTTCTTGAAAAATAATTTTACCTTCATCAAAGTGTTCATTTACTTCATGGATAGTCACACCGCTGTATTTTTCATTGTTTTTTATTACGGCTTCATGGATATATCTTCCATACATCCCTTTTCCGCCATATTTTGGAAGTAGGGCTGGATGTGAGTTTATAAAGTTGAATTTTTCAGTAAGATTTGCAGATATTTTTTTCATATATCCGGATAAAAAAACATAGCTGCAACCATATTGTAAAAGCAGCTTCTCTATCTGTTCGTCAGGATTATCGCTAGTGTTAGCATTGACTGTAAAGGTGTCTATATTGTAATTTTTTGCTTTTTGTAAAACATTGGCATTTTGGTTGTTTGATATTACAAGCGGAATTTGAATATTTAATATTTGTGCTGAATTGTACAGTGCTTCAAATCCACTGCCATTATGAGATGAAAGGATAGCTATCTTTGTCATGTAAGCTTTTTAACACTCTCTTTAAACTGGTCACCTCTATGGGCATATGAGGTGAATTCATCAAGACTTGCAGCAGCTGGAGAGAGCAGGGCTACCTCATTTTTTTTAAGATTTTTGTCTATTCTGATAACCGCATCCTTGAGGTTTATGCAATGTTCAAAATCGATATTATATTTTTTTGCAAGACTCGAGAGTTTCTCTTTATTTGAACCTATGTGGTATGTTTTTAAATGTAGATTTTTCATAAATTCGAAGAGTTCATCTAAATCAACGCCCTTATCGTCTCCACCGAGGATAAGGTGCATGTATGAATCCTTGTACCGTTTGAGCGCAGCTATTGTTGCATCAAGATTTGTGGCTTTTGTATCGTTTACCCATAAACGCTCATGGATATCTCTTAGCTCTTCTTGTCGATGCGGGTCAAGTTCAAATGAGTTTATTTTTTCATAATCAACCGTATCAAATAATATTTTTTCAACTGCCATGGCCAAAAGCGCATCTGCTAAAAAAGCTCCTTTAAATTTTATTTTGTTGATATCGATGCCAAAATAGGATGCAATATCATTTTCATTTGTATAAGTTATAAGATGAGCATTTGTCTTTATATCTTTATATACATGTGGAATAATTGCAATCTCGCCTTCACTCATCATAGTTATAGGTTTTAATTTAGCTTTTATGTATTCATCCATGTTCCCATGCCAGCTAAGATGGTCCGGGCTTAAAGGCAATAGGACATATATATTTGGCTTTGCCTGATTTGTATAATGCATCGTAAATGAACTTGTCTCAAGTATCCACATGCTTGCATGTGAATCGAGCTCAGCTAATGGAAAGCCGATGTTCCCGCCAGCTTGAGAGCCCTTATCTTCTAAAAGATGCTGTATCATTTGAGTAGTAGTAGTTTTTCCGTTTGTTCCGCTAATCCAGATTTTGAGTGGAGTCGTATCACTGAAATAATCATATTCACTGATGAGGTTTTTGGCTTTTTTAATTAACTCATTCGATGGGGGAATGCCTGGAGAGGGGATTTCTAAATCTGAATATTTTGGGTTAAATTCTGAAGAAGGCTTAATACTAAAGCCATCTTCATCTTTAAATGGCTTAGATACTTTATCATCATAAAAGATGACATGTGGAATTTTTTTTGCAAGGGCTTTTGTAGTTTTTCCATAACCAAAAAGAGAGACTCTTTTCATTAACGAATCTTTAAGCTAATCAAAGCAACTAAGTTAGAAAGAATCGCAATTATCCAAAATCTTACAATAATTTTATTTTCTGCCCACTGTTTCATCTCGAAATGATGATGAATTGGAGCCATTAAAAAGATTCGTTTTTTACGAAGCCTGAAACTTCCTACCTGCAAAATAACAGACAAAGTTTCTATGACAAAAATAGAACCTATTAGGAGTAGTAAAACTTCACTTTTACTTATGATAGCCGCATAGCCTAAGAAAGCACCGAGAGTGAGAGAACCACTGTCTCCCATGAAAACTTCGGCAGGATGGCAGTTGTACCATAAAAAGCCGGCTAATGCTCCCATGAGCGCACTTGTCACAATAGCCACTTCTCCTACGTTGAAGTTAGGCATTAAAAGATAAGAGCTTATTTTTACGTTACCTGTAATATAGATGATAATACTAAAAGAGGTAAGTGCAGCCATAGATGGAACTGTTGCCAATCCATCAAGTCCGTCGGTTAGATTCACAGCATTCGATGTTGAAATGATGACAAGCACCCATAATAAAATAGCAAAAATACCCATCTCTACAACAGGGGTTTTTATAAATGGAAGATAAAGCTCAGTGTTAAAATCTGCAAAAATAAATAAATAAGACGCGATGAATAATGCAGAGAGAATCTGTAATGCAAGTTTTGTCCTTGCTTTTAAACCGGCTAGATTCTGATTTTTTTTGATTTTTGCGTAGTCATCTTGAAAGCCTATGAGCGCAAACAGTACAAGAGTCAGTATTGCTCCCAATGCATAAACATTTGAAAATTTAATGGTTAGAAGAGATGCTAAAATAGTAGCACCAATAAATACTATGCCACCCATAGTGGGTGTTTTTGCTTTTTCTTTATGCCTATCCGGTGCCCATTGATTTATGGGCTGAACACTGGATGTTCTTTGTGCCCATTTTATAAAAAGGGGCATTAAAAAGAGTGTGAAAATGAGTGCTAGAAAAAATGCGATTCCAGCCCTGATAGTTATATATCCAAGTATGTTTATATGTAAGATTTCATGTAACCAATAAAGCAAAGTATATATCCTGATAAATGTT
>CALCGG010000149.1 GCA_937900945.1 uncultured Sulfurimonas sp.
TAAATATTATATTGCTAATTTGAGGCTTGTAAAAGATGAATACGATGTTTAACAGAAAAATTCTTAGATTGTTCCCTATTATTTTTCTTGTTATTATATTGATTAGGATTTTGTATGATTACAACAATCTTTTAAGTAATGAGAGTGGCTTTGCAAAAAAAGAAGCAGAAGTCTTAAACTCTTATGCCATGGCTCATAGAGAATATTATCAAAAATTATTTATAGATAAAACTATTCCTTTAAATGAAAATACTTTGAAAGGACTTCCTGCATACAGTTCTTTAGATATTTCAAAAAAATTCTCAAAAGACAATTCATTGAATATTACTATCAGAACAGTTTCGGACAGGGCTAGAAATCATTTAAATGATGCTGACACCGATGAATTAAAAGCCATAAACTTCTTTCAAAATAATAAGGATAAAGCAGAATATTTTAGTGGCGAAAATAAAAATTACTATCAGTATGCTTCAGCTTTAGTAATAGACAATAAATGTTTACTCTGTCATGGAAATAAAGAAGATGCCCCTATATTTATAAGAGAAAACTATTCAGATGCTTATGATTATAAATTGGGCGATATACGCGGAATCTTAAGTATAAAAATACCTACAAAAAGTGTAAGAAATTATTTTTTTAGAAATTTTATAGAATCTGTTATCTATGATATCATTCTACTTATTGCTCTGTTTTTTGGAATTTCTTATATAGTTAAAAAATCGAAAACTATAAATACCATGCTTGAGAAAGAAGTAAGAGAAAAAACATCTGAATTAAGAGATATGCTTGTAATAGACAAGTTGACCAATCTTCCAAACAGAAGACAATTGATTGAAGATATACAGAAATATGCTGCTTCTACATCTAGACATCTTGCTCTTTTAAATATAGACACTTTTAAAGATACAAATGATTTCTATGGACACAGTGCCGGAGATAAAATTTTAAAAGATTTGGCAAATAGCTTAGTGAGGTTTTGTATAAATGAAGAAAATAAAATATATAAGCTTCCAAGTGATGAGTTTGCTGTCTTTTCAACTATAGATGAACCTCAAGTTGAATTTATTGCATCTTTACAATATGTCATAGCCAACATTCATAAGACAGAATTTGTAATTGATAATAATAAGATTTTCATAATACTGAGTTGTGGAGTCGCATCTAATGAAAATGATTTGATGACTACAGCAGATATGGCACTACAGACAGCTAAAGATAAAAATACAAGTATGGTTGTTTATGATGATAGTTTAGATATATCCAGTAAGGTTATTGAAAATACAAAGAAAATCACATTACTTAGAGATGCAATCACACATAACAATATCGTTCCATTTTTTCAGCCTATTTACAATATCCATACACAGAAAATTGAAAAATATGAGTGTTTAGTCCGTATAGTGCAAGATGACGGAACAATTATCTTGCCATACCAATTTTTAGATGTAGCCATAAAATCTAAACAGTATCTTTTTATTACAAAGATTATGATAGCTAAGTCATTTGATTTTTTTAGAGATAAGGATTATGAGTTTTCTATAAATCTATCAATCGTTGATGTGACCAGTGATGAAATGCTTAACTTTATCATAGAGAATCTCGAAAAATTCAGTGAACCGCAAAGAGTTGTTTTTGAGATACTTGAAAATGAAAAGCTGGGAAATTATCAAGAGATGAAAAAGTTTATAAAAACTATAAAAAAGTTTGGTTGTAAATTTGCCATAGATGATTTTGGAAGCGGATATTCAAACTTTGCTCATATTTATGAGCTAAATATTGATTACATAAAGATTGACGCATCTTTGGTAAAATACATCACAACAGATGAAAATTCCCGTATCATTACAAAAACTATCATAAACTTTGCATCTAATCTCGGACTTAAAACAATAGCCGAGTTTGTAGAAGATAAAGAATCCTTAGATATGCTTCAAAAAATGGGCGCTGATTATATTCAAGGATATTATATAGGCAAGCCTGAAGCTGATTTAAATACTACTTTTTAGTAATAGAGTATTTGCAAATACCTCGCAAGACATTGTTGTGAGGATAAACTGCTATATCCCTTTTAAATATTGATAAATCTTATAATAAATTAATATACGTTAAGCATAATAAAATATTATATAAGCTACCATAATACCTATTCCATATTTGAAGGTTACCAAATAAATGAATCAAAAAATAGAAAAGATAAAAGCTCTTTCTGGTAATATGAATCTATTGTATGTCGAGGATAATCTTACTCTTTGTAAGAATATGTCAAATCTGCTCAGCAGGATATCTGATAATGTTATAGTTGCAAACGATGGGGAAGAGGGATATAAAAAATATATTGAGTTTCATCCAAAGATTGTAATCACAGATATAAATATGCCTAAAATGAATGGCTTTGAGATGATTAAAAAGATAAAAGCATTGGAGCCGGAATGTAAGATAATTATTATGTCCGCATATGATGAAAAAGAGTATCTGTATAACGCTATAAATCTTGGTGTGTTTCGCTACATAAGTAAACCGGCAAAAGTCCCAGAGTTGATAGATGCCATCTATGACACTATAGTCTCTATAGATGTTGAAGAAAACAGACGATTGCTGTTAAATCAGATTCAAAATATTTTCAATTACCAATACAGCTTGGTAGTGATGATACATAATGGCGAGTTTATCCTTCCTAACCACCGTTTTTTAGAGTTTTTTGGCGTAGATACTTTATAAGATTTCAATAAAAAATATCCTGACATAGATAAGTTGTTGTTGGAGCATAAAGGATTTTTATATTCCAATGAATCCTCACACTGGTATGAGAATGCTGTTCAGAATGTAGAAAAATTGTTTCAGACAACAATGCAAAATTCACAAAATGAGCTAAGACACCTTATACTGAAAGTTCGTAATATTCCTGAGAAAAAAGAGCATTATATTTTGTCCTTTGATGATGTGACAGAGCTAAACCTTTTAGCTTTTTTTGATAGTCAGATAGTAGAAAGCAACTCTATAGTACAAGATAAAAAATCTGTTTTAAACTTTTTAAATATCGTTAAAAATAACTCTGGTGAAGTTAAAATATATAATTTTTATAAAGGCTTAACCATTATAAACCCTGCAGTGATTGTAGAAATAGGTGATGAAGAGATAGTAGTTAAATCAGTAAATTTACAATTAAAAATTGTGCAGTTGACAAAATTTACAACAATCAGTTCTGAAATATTCCCTAGAAGTGTTATATGTAAATCAATTAAACATGTAGACTTTGACAAGCAGACCATAACAATCGATGATTTTAACTTTTCTCCAAGAAGTGGTGTTGATAGAAAATATACCCGCTTGGAAGTTGAAGAAAAACATACATGTACAATTTCTTATAAAAAAATTCAGTTCACTGCGGATGTGCGAATAGTTGATATTTCAGAAGTGTCTGTTAAGATAGAAATCAACGCACTGCCGGCTGGAATAAAATTTGGAGATAAAATAAATATATCCATGCATCTTAATATAAATAAAAAGGCGATATCCCTACATGCAGAATCTACACTTTATCGTATAGATGAAAACAAAAGAAGCTATTATCTTGTCCTTCTCTATGAACTCGATCATGAAGGAATAAACCATATAAAAGAGTATCTGGTAAATAGACAAATGGTACTTATCCGTGAATTTAAGAAGATTGATATTGTCTAGCCATAAGAAAGGAATTCACAAATGAAAATTAATAATATAAACATAGTAACAAAATTAGGAGTATCGTTTTCTACTATAGTTCTTGTTGCTGTTGCTATGTTTTTTTTTAGTATCTATGAATTAAAAAAAGAAACAAAAATGATGCATCATACATTTAATACACAATACGAAGTTGCTCTTGCATTGAATGATATTTACATGGCTGTAACGGCTATTGATACTTTAATCGAATCAGCTGTTCATCAGAAAAATATATTAGATGTAAATAATTTCGTAAATACTATAACTCTTTATAATCTAAATATTAACGATAAATTTAAATCCGTTTCAAAACAGTATCTCGGCTCAAAAGATGAGTTTAACAAGGTATTCAACTTATTCCAAGAGCATACTTTTATGCAAGAAACACTCATTAAACTTTTAAAAGAGAAAAACTTTGAAAAAGCTGGAGATGAGTACCATAGTACATACAAAGCAAAAGTATTATATGAAAAGATACAAGCTCTCAACAATAATACAACGAATGTTTTTGAGACATCCGATAAAGAAATTACGCAAACAATTACTGTCCTCAGCTTCATGTCCGGATTTTTTATTTTGCTAAGTCTAGTCATAGCACTTATGACAATCAGGGGCATACTCAAGCCGCTCAATTCTCTTATGTATATTACAAAAAAGATCAATGACGGAAAAGTTTCACTTGAAGATAATGAAGAAATGTTTAATTTTAAAAACAGAAATGATGAAATCGGTCTATTATTTAACGAATATATTGAACTCATAGGCAATGTACTTCTCCCCTATGGGGATATTATAAAAAGCAACAGACCTCTCATTGAAAAAACAGATGAGATTCGCAGACTTCTCAACTCTTTTGACAAACATGTTATAGCATCAAAAACGGATGAAAATGGGAACATCATATACGTCAGCGAGGCTTTCGTAGATATATCAGGGTATACAAAAGATGAATTAATTGGTCATAATCAAAATATAGTGAGTCATCCAGACGTTTCAAAAGAGAAATTTGAAGATTTATGGAAAACGATTTTAAGTGGAAAGACCTGGAATGGGGAAATACTTAACAGAACAAAAAATGGAGGCTTTTTCTGGCTAAGATCAAGTATATCACCAGACATAAGCAAAGAGGGATTAAGAATCGGTTTTAATGCCATAAGTGAAAATATTACAGATGCTAAAGCATACGAAGAACTTTCCAATACTCTTGAGCTGAGAGTCAAAGAAGAGATAGAAAAAAATAATCTCAAAACTACATTTATGCTGCAACAGTCCCGTCTAGCACAAATGGGTGAGATGATAAGTATGATAGCACATCAATGGAGACAGCCTTTGGCGTCCATATCCGCAATTTCCGGAACGCTTACCCTCGATATAATGATGGATAAATATGATGCAGATTTTTTTGAAGAAAGATTGGCTTCTATTAACGAGTTGTCTCAACATCTCTCTTCTACTATTGATGATTTCAGGGGATTTTTTAAAGAAGATAAATTAAAAACTAACTTTACGCTTAAAGATAACATTAACTCCTCGCTTGACATAATCAATGCAGTACTTGAAAATAAGGGTATAAATATAGAAAAAAATATAGAAGAAGGCGTCACAGTAAATAGTTTTTCGAATGAGATAAAGCAGGTTTTACTCAATATATTTAAAAATGCCGAAGATGTCCTACTTGATAAAGAAATACAAAATGCCACTATCTCAATATATGGGTATAAAAAAGACAACTATGCCTATATAGATATAGAAGATAATGCCGGCGGTATAGCTGAAGATATAATGCAAAAAATATTTAATCCATATTTTAGTACTAAAATACAAAAAGATGGAACAGGTTTAGGGTTGTATTTATCTAAGGTGATTATAGAAGATCATTGTGATGGTAAGCTGATGGTTAAAAATACAAGCAAAGGAGCTTGTTTTACAATCAAACTGCCGTTAGAGTTGAAGGAATTGCCATGAAAGAAAACATCAGAAATTATTTAGAATATGCAAAAGAGTTGCACATTCTTTATGTAGAAGATAACTTGGAAGCCAGAACTTATACTTTAGAACTGATAAAAAGATTTTTTGAAAATATTACCGTTGCAGTAGACGGCGCAGATGGATTGGAGTCTTTTAAAAAGGGAAGTTTTGATGTAGTATTGACAGATATAAATATGCCAAACATGAATGGTTTAGAGATGATTAAAGAGATAAAAAGAATAAAACCGAATATTCCTATACTGGTCCTCTCAGCGCATGATGAAACACAATACTTTCTTGAATGTATCAAATTGGGGGTAGAGAGTTTTTTAATAAAACCGCTTGATTTAAAGCAGTTTGTCGATACATTGACAAAAGTCATTGATAACATAAACCTAAAAAAAGAGGTAGCTTTATATAAGGAAAAACTAGAATTAGCAAATGCAAGCCTTGAGATAAAGGTACAAGAAAGAACTGAGCAGCTCAATCATAGACTCTATCATGACAGTCTGACAGAACTTGGTAATCATGAAGCGATGATAAAAAATGTTTCACAGAGTTCTGATGAACTTATATTTTTAATAGATATCAAAGGCTTTAGAAGAATAAATGATATATATGGACTTGATATCGGAAACAGTCTTTTAAGAGGATTTGCAGATAAACTCAAAGAGTTTAATCAAGCAAATAAATATACAATCTATAGAGTGTATGGAGACAACTTT
>CALCGG010000150.1 GCA_937900945.1 uncultured Sulfurimonas sp.
AAATACTTTCATGCATAACCTCATCTGTTTTCTTGTTATTATACCTATTTGTACAGAATAAATGGCCCTAGGTTCTTCTTTTAGAAGATGTTCTGTAGTATTAGTATTTAACCAAAAATAGTATAATGACATATGAATAAAAAAATATTATTACTCGAAGATGATGTTCTTCTTGCACAAACGATAGAAGAACTGTTAACTTCTGAGGGTTATGACGTGACCTTGGCAGTCAATGGGAATGAGGCTATTGACGTTACCTATGAAGAAAAGTTTAATCTTTATATATTTGATATAAATGTACCGGATATAAATGGGCTCGAGTTGTTAAAAAGTTTAAGAGAGGCGGAAGACAAGACTCCAACCATTTTCATCAGTGCCTTAGTTGATTTAACCTCTATTGCAAAAGCCTTTCAAGTTGGTGGAGAGGATTATATCAAAAAGCCATTTTTTCCCGAAGAACTGCTTATAAGAGTCAATGCAAAACTTGCAAATAAAACTCCTACAATAATACGAAACAATTTAGAATATGACAATCAAGCAAAAATACTCAAGAAAGATGGACATGTGATTTCTCTCGGAGAGGTACAAGAAAGACTCTTTGATCTTTTTATAAACAATACAGGACAGGTTCTCGATAAAGATATACTCTTGGACTGCTTAGAAAAGCCTTCTTCTACTGCTCTTAGAGTTGCCATTACGAAATTAAAACAGACAACAGGCCTAGATATCAGAAACCTCAGAGGTATAGGATATATACTTGACTAAAGTAGAGTTAGAATCATTTTTAAAAAGTTTTATACTTTTTTTCAGTTCTCTTGGACTTTTAATTGCAACACTTTTTTATATAAACTATGCAAAAGAGATTCAAACGCTTAACGAAACAATCTTTTCAGAGATGAGAGTCTGTAGTTATGATTTCAAATGTGACCAGTTTCACATGGATTTTATAGAGCATAAAAAACAAAAACTCTATACTTTATACAGAGATGAAAATGGCTTAAGCAGCTACTATCCTATCCCTAACTCTACAAAAAACATTATGCTGTTACGATTTAGTTCAGAGCAATACAATAAAGAACTTCAAACACTCAAAAATGATGCACTTGTTCAATTTGCAACTGTTTTAGGAGTAGTCTTTGTACTCTCAATTCTCTTTTCATTTTATGCACTTTATCCACTCAGAAACGCACTTATGCTCACTCAGGAGTTTATAAAAGATATATTGCATGACTTTAACACTCCTCTGGCTTCGCTTCGCCTAAACAGCTCTATGCTAAAAAGAGAGATAGGAGAAAATGAAAAGGTAAACAGAATTGAGCAAAGTGTAGAAAACATTCTAAATCTACAGCAACATCTCCGCTCATATCTAGAAAACCATACTATGCAAAAAGAGCAGTTTGATTTAAAAAGCTTGTTCGAAGAGCAGATATCTCTCTTAGAAAAAAACTACCCTGATATAAACTTTAAACTTGAGGTCAAAAGTACAACTCTTTTAGCAAATAAAAAAGCTTTTACCCGTGTTATTGACAATATTATAACAAATGCAGCAAAATACAATAAGAAAAATGGCTCAATCAGTATAGTATATGAACATGAGAGCAAGAACTTGCATATCATAGATACAGGTAAAGGGATAAAAAATCCTAAACGAATTTTTGACAGATTTTACAAAGAACAAGAAAGAGGCATAGGCATCGGTCTGCATATAGTGAAAAAGCTATGTGAAGAGCTAGGTATTACAATCAATGTAAAAAGCGAAATAAATCATGGAACTACTTTCATTCTCAACCTATCCAAGCTAACACTCAGCTAACACACTTTAGTAATACTTACACTATCAAAACAAAAGGATTAAAAATGAAAACTAAACTTTTACTCGGTGTTTCGGCACTCTTTATTTTAAATGTTTATGCAATGGCGGCAGATATGGATCAAAAGCGGGAGAGATTGCAAGATCAAACGCAGTCGAGGCTGCAGGATGGAAGCGGTGACGGTGAACAGATGAAAAATCAGAACCAAAATAAGTATCAGTACGAATACAAAGGCACAAATCCGAACAGCTCACAGGATAAGAAAAATGGCAGTATGTATAAATCAAATGGTTCGATGAATAGCAGCGGGGGATTTGGCGGTCATGGAGGCGGCGGTGGCGGTGGACGTCATTAAGCGTTCGGCTTTTCAAGGCAAGATAATTATTCAGAAAAAACAACAAAGGATATACTATGAAATCATTTAAATTAAGTATCGTTTTATTACTTCTTGGAAGTCTAACTTCGGCTATAGCCGAGGTAAGCATAGACGAGCAGATAGCTGCGATAGGAACTGCAACACCTCAAAAGAGAGTAGAACTTGTAAATGAGTTTAAAAAAACATTATCCACTCTCAGTGATCAAGAAAGAGCAAGGGCTATTACTCAGTTGCGTTCTCAAATGCAGACAGATGATGAAACTCAAACACGCACTCAGACCCAAACTATGCAAAGAGAAAGAAGTCGTGTGAAACAAATGGAACAGACTGAGAACATGCAGAGATTACAGCAGATGAGTCAACATCAAACTGCCACACAGGTAATGCAGCAAGCAGGCAGTACGGGAAATACAACTCCAAAGCAATTTATGCGCGGTAAATAATCAACCGACAAAATATATATAATAAAGGATATAAAATGATCAAAAATATATTTTTAGCTTTAACCCTTACATCACTTAGTCTCTTTGCATATAGTGACTCCGATATGGATGGTGTTGAAGATAAAACAGATCAGTGCCCAAATACTTCCTTTACTGAACTAGTTGATATAAATGGATGTAGTATTGAAAGCTTGGAGTATCCGCATCATTTTGATGTTATAGTAGGTCTGAACTATTCTCAAACTAATTATGAGACTAATGAAAAGACAGATACTTTCACAAAAAGTGTACAACTAGATTACTATTATAAAGACTTTTCAATACAGGCGAATACTGCACATTACAATTCTGATAGTAATACATATAACGATAGCGGAATGAACGACTCGTTTCTCGGTGCTTACTATAAGCTAGAACCAATTGACAGTGCAACTATTCGTTTAGGCGGTGGGATAATTTTTCCAAGCTATGATTCTGACTTAAAAAATAACAATACAGATTACACCGCATCATTAAATCTTAGCTATATGCTCAAAAATATCAATTTATTTGGTGGATATAGCTACACAATAATCAATGATGATGATGTTCATACAACTGCTATGACAGTTGAGTATCAAAATACAAACGCATATAATCTCGGCTTAGGGTTTTATCCAACATCCAAACTTTATGTAAGCGGTGCGTACAACAGCAGTGACAGTATTTATAAAGGCGTTGAGTCCATCGATACTGCTTCTGTTAATGCTTTTTATACTATCGATAAAAACTGGTTTACAATTTTTAATTATGCTTATGGCTTAAGTGACAGTGCCAGTGATAACGATATCACAGTCAGTGTTGGGTACTACTTTTAACTAAAACGAGAATACATACTTCAAATAGTATGTATTCTCAAATCTTCCAAATTCACTCTCACTGTTTCCGTTTTGTACCATCGCACCTATAGAAAATAAATTGTAATCATTGAGCGTATATGTTAGGCTTGGCGAGATAAAGCGGGAATTTTTGTCGTTAAAACTCTCTATATAAAGAATTGAGCCATCTAAAAATATGTTGAAACTGTATGAAAGGGTCAGCCCTGTGTATAGCTTTGAGTAGACCAGATTAGATAAAATCTCAGAATCAAGATTTAACAGAAGTTCGTTATTTGAAAACTTTTGAGAAGAGTAAAATGCTTCAATGACCGCAGTGACACCATTTACAAAACCGTAGTCGGCTCCAACAATGGCCTGATAAAATTCTTTCTCTTCTTTTGTACTCAGAGATGTATAAAGACTGTTTTTTATATATGCACCCTCACTTCTAAGCTCCACGCCTGTGTCCGCCAGATTTCCCTCCACCTCGAAACCGAGCATCTTTGTATCATTAGAGCTCACTCCGTCCACAGCAAAATCTGCGAAACCTAAAAATGCTTTGTATCTTAGAGCATACTTATAGCTGTCATCATTTTTTTGACTCGCAACAACACTTACATGTGAGGTGTCATCAAGATGTCTTGTGTACGAAACAGCCGCCACACCGAAGACTTCATCAGGCTCCAAAGCATAACTGTTCTTCGGATTGAACAGATTTGTCGGCGTCCAAATACGCCCCACTCCCATGGAAATATTTTGAATTCCTACTACAACTCTGTTTTTCTCATCCTCATAACCACCGTAAAGTCTATAGAGTTTTGCATAAGCACTCCCTTCATGGTAATCATGGAATGTAGTTTGCGTAGAAAAAGGTGTGTCTGATTTTTGTAGCTTCAGGTAATCGAATGTGGTTGAGTTTGTATAATCTTCTCCATAGTAGTTCACGCCATCAGCGATTACGGTAACAAAAAATCCGTCATTTGTGTAGTCTCCGCGAAATCTCAATCTATCATAGTTATACATGGTGGTCTTATTGCTGTTTAGTACTTCTGAGCCTTGAGAGATTGTAAAGTTACTGTTGTTTACACTGTAGTCAAAATCCGCCATCAGCACATGTGCAAACAAAAGTAAAAGAAAAACAGCTTTTCTAAGCATCTACCAAAGCACCGTCATTAAGCTTTATAATCCGTCTCACACTCTCTCTGATGAGATCATCATGGGAAGCGAACAAGATACTCACACCCTCTTTCTCGTTTAGTTCTCTCATCATATCCATAAGTTTTTGGGAGTTTTTTGAGTCCAGATTTGCAGTTGGTTCATCTGCCAAAATTATTTTTGGTTTTGAGGCTACTGCGCGGGCTACTGCGACGCGTTGCTGCTGCCCGCCGCTTAGGGCATGAGGAAGAGAACTGAGCTTGTTGTCTATCTCCAGCATTGAAGATACCTCTAAAACTCTCTGCTTTATCTCACTTTCACGAAATCCACGAAGCTTCATAATAAACCCTATATTTTCTTCTACGCTGAGCACTGGAATGAGGTTATAAGCCTGAAAAACAAATCCCATTTCATGTAATCTTATAGCAGTTCTTTCATGCTCGCTCAAAGAACCTATCTCTTTGTCATCCAAAAAAATCTTACCGCTGTCAATACTGTCAAGTGCCCCTATGGCATTCAAAAGTGTCGTTTTACCGCAGCCGGATGGTCCGCTAAAGAGTGTAAACTCGCCATCTTCTATGGTTAGATTTATGTCATTAAGAGCATGAACTTCTCTTGGCTCATCTTTGAAAAAATACTTATGAACATTTTGCAGTTTTATCATTTGTCAGCCTTTATCACTTCTATAGGATTTAATTTTTTTATCTTTCTAAGGGGAATCAATACACTAAGCACAGATGCGCTCATAATAGCCAAAAAGGTGGTGGTAAAATAGGACAGTTTGATAGTTCCATGGATGATTGTCTCATAGCCCCACATCTCCAAAGCATCGGCAAATGCGCTGAAATCCAAACCGTAATCTTTTAAATATATCAGTAAAAACAGCCCTAAAACAGCTCCGCTTAAAAATCCAAGCAATCCTACAACTATCGCTTCTAAAAATATCTGTAATCTTATATATTTATACTGCATCCCGATTGAGAGCATTATCCCAAACTCACGAATTCTGTCCAAAACTGAGACATACATGACTCCAAAAATCCCCACAAAAACAACACTCATCACTATAAAAAAAGTTATGGAATTAAAAATCACCATCATCTCTTCCATCATCTTCATCATGGGCTGCAACTCAAAAAAACTCTTTACATCAAGAGAGGAATATCTTGATTTTAATCTTTCATAGAGTTTAATATTCTCAGTTTTTATCACTATTTGTGTAGCTTCATGCGACATCAACCCTAAAAAAGTACGCAGTTTTTCTAAGTCTATGTAGATTGCGCTAGTGTCGAGAACTATGTTTGTAGTCTGAACTATCGCATCCACTTTAAGCGCCATAGAGTTTATCTCACCGTTGCTGTCCTGCGTTGAAAAAACCACTTTGGAGCCGACTTTCAGCTTCAGTGTTTTTGCCAACTCTATCCCTACGATAGCGCCGCGCTTGCCAAACTCCATCTTGCCTTGCTTCAAGAATTCACTAAATGCACCAAAATTTTCTTCCTCCTGTAAGTCTATACCCCGTATCTGGGCAAAGGATGATTTTCTGGCAGTTGAGGCAAGTCCGTCTGCACTGACTCTTAAAACAACTGCTTCCACTTCTGGTGTGTTATTTAGCTCCCCCCGTATCTCATCCGCATTTTTTATACGGTAACTTATATCTCTGTTTATCCTGTAGTCTTTTGCAAAGATGCTGATATCTCCGCTGTCACTTCTTTTGTTTTTATCTGCCATGTTCATAGCCATACCGTCATAAAGCCCCTGAATCCCAAGCATCATACTCATACTGACAGCTATCATAACAACTAGCAAGAGAGTTCGAGAAGGTCTTGCAAAAGAGTTTTTCCAAGCCATTTTCAGTATGAGTCTAAACATGTTTTGTCGCCTCTATGGGTCTGAATGAGTTTATGTAAACGTACGGATACAAAATGCTCAAAAAATTCAGCCCATATATAACCGCAAGATTCCAAGTGATGGTAAAAATATCAAAGTCAAACGGTATCTCATCTGAGACAATCCCATAATCCTTATACATCTCTGCAATCCCTTCAATGACGATAGGATTTAAACTGTAGTAATAGCAGATAGTTCCGGCTATAGGAGTTGCAAGTAAAATAGCTAACGTGGAGAGTATAAATATCTCGTAAAACAGAAGTGAAAAGATATTTGAATTGCAAAGCCCGATGCAGCGTAAAACGCCAAACTCTTTTATGCGTGAGCTGACATTTATAAACCCGTAAATCATGATGACAAAAAAGATTACTATCAAAAATAAGGAGAGTGAAATATAGCCAAAAATGCTGTCAACCTCCATCGCCTCAACCATAGTCTTCATCAAGGTTTTCCATGTAAGAGATTCCAACTTCTCACTATCGAGTGTTTGGACTATTTTTTTGTTTATCGTATCCACATGTTCTAAATTATCCACTTTTACAGTTATGTATGAAGCCTTGTTTTGTGAGAGCATCAGTTTGTCAAAATAGCTTCTGCTGACAAAGGATGTGCTCAAATCAAATTCAAACGAACCTGTTTTGAAAATACCGCAAACTTTGAAAATATCTGCAGCAAAAGAGTTGTCACTCGCACCGCCGACAAAAGCCACCTCACCGCCAAGTTTGAGCTTCAGCTTCTGCACCAAACCCTCTCCCATGTAAAGGCAGCTACCGGAATCATCAGACAAAAAAGCACCCTCTTTCAAAGCCAAAGAGATAGAGCTAATCGCCTTTTCTTTATCAGGCTCAATCCCAGCCACCATAGAAGCCGCAGAATTTTCAGCTGAGGATAGCAGTCCATAAGTCTCATAACGCGCAGTAAAAGCCTCTATGCCCTCTACATGTAAAAGTTTATCTGTAATGGTTTTCACATCTTGGATAAGATACTCATTCCCCCCGATATCACGATAATCTTTATGATAAATCTCAATAGCACCGGTATAAATTTTAAGAGTATTTTCAAGCATAGACTTATGCGAGCCATCCATCATGGAGACATACACCACAAAAAGGATGGTTGAAAGAAATGTCAAAACAAAGGTAGTAATCGAACGGCCTTTGTAAAAAAGAATGTTTTTAAGTGCTAGAGAAAACATTAATCAGCCTGAATATAGGTTTTATTTATTTTACTCTTTGTTTTCTTTGGTTGGGGTTATTCTATTTAAGGCAATTTTTGGACTTATTCTATCGCAAACTCAAAATACAACACTTTCTAAAATTCCCAAAACCTTTTCTAAAACATCATCACTGACTTTCTCAACAAACTTAACTTTTCTTGCGTTAAAGTCTATAGATTTTATCTGCTCTGTCATGATGAAGCCTGTTAGTTTATCACTAGCTACTTCTACATGAAATGGGAAATTTCTATCGGTATTTGTTATGGGGCAGGCTATCGCCAAACCTACATTCTTATTAAAAACTTGGTTTGAGATTATAAGAGCCGGTCTTCTGCCTTGCTGTTCATGTCCGGCTGAGGGGTCAAAAGTGAGTATAACCAAGTCCCCTTTTTGTGGAATATACTCAGCTTCTACCATTCTTCCAGTCCAGCCGATGAACTGAACTCTTCTTGCGCTTTATAATCCTTTGGAATCTTTGCAACAAGCTCATTAATATCGTATTTGATTTTCTCTTTTTTTATAGGCTCTATTATCGCCCTATCGTCTTCAATAAAAATATTTACCTTATCGCCAACAGACAAATGTAAACTTTGCATGACATCTTTTGGAAACCTAAGCCCTTGAGAATTTCCCCATTTTGAAATAACAGCAGTCATTTTAAACTCCTTTATGTATATCCGAAGTATATCATAAATATTTTTATTAATAGCAAAAGATTAGGCACTTACCTACCTAGAAAACCTCTGCAAAGCACTTTTCTGAAAATACTGCTCTGAAATATCTGTATCGTATTTTACATCTTCTAGGATTATTTCTGTAAAGCTGTTTTTATTGTCGCTTGGCTGGATTTTCCAGTATGTCGGGATGTAGTATTTTCCATGTTTTTGGACTTTGTCATATAAAAAAACTCTGACTTCTTTGCCCTCTTCATCGTAAAAAATATCTTTGTTTGAGGTGTAGGTTGCAGTGTCTATGTTGATGATGATTTTTCCCCAGACAACTGCGGCATCTTCTTTTGGCATGAGTTCTATGGTCACAACTGTACCATTTTTTTCGAGGATGCGGGGGTTATAGTCTTCTATGATGGAACTCTGTTTTACCATGTCATCGTTAGTTATGTTGCTTCCCATCCAGTTTTGGAGCATCATGGATGGTGGGATTTTTATGATTCGCTCTATTTTGGGGACATACTGCCACATCTGGTTATCTAAACTCAGAAATGTTATCCCTTTATCTTTTGGAGGATAGAGAACTTTTACAAAACTTTTTTTAGTTCCCTGTGAATAACTCTCTATTTTCATCTCTCTTTGATGTCCCATAGAGACTACCTTCATACTCATCATAATGTAGATATTTTTACCGCGCATATTTTCATCTAGTTTATTGATGATGTCATGAGCTTCATCAGAGAGCAAAAGGGATGAAAATATAAAAAGCAATATAAAAATCTTCTTCATTTTCTTCCCTTTTAAAAATTTATATGATAACTATCTTCTTCCGCCTGAAGAACCTCTGGATGAACCTCTAGGTGTTTTAGCACGGGCTTGTCCGCCGCCGCTGCCGCCTCTTGGCTTGTTTCTAGCACCTCTGTTTCCGCCCATGTTAATCGGTTCGGCTTTTATGGACGGGTCTGGTTTAAAACCTTTGAGAGCGATTTTTTGGATATCGATTTTTATCAATTTTTCTATATTTTGCAGATATTCAAGTTCGTCCACGCAAACCAAAGAGATTGCCTCACCCCCGCGACCTGCACGACCTGTTCTTCCTATGCGGTGCACATAATCTTCAGAAACATTAGGCAGTTCGTAGTTGACTACATGTGGAAGCTGGTCTATATCTATCCCGCGTGCTGCGATATCAGTTGCAACCAAAACTGCAACTTCCCCTTTCTTAAAATCATCCAGCGCTTTTGTTCTTGCATTCTGGCTTTTATTTCCATGAATAGCGGCAGATGAAATCCCCTCTTTTTCAAGTTGTTCTGAGAGACGATTCGCTCCATGCTTGGTTCTTGTAAACACAAGTATCTGCTTCCAATCACCCTCTTTTATGAGGTGGATAAGCAGCTCTTTTTTACGCTCTTTATCAACAGGGTAAACAGTCTGCTTTACAGTTTCAGTTGCGGTATTTCTACGCGCCACTTCTATGAGTGTCGGCGAGTTTAGCAAACGGTCTGAGAGTTGTTTTATCTCCTCTGAGTAAGTCGCTGAAAAGAGTAAGTTTTGTCTCTGTTTTGGCAAAATAGCCAGTATTTTTTTGATATCATTTATAAAGCCCATATCCAACATTCTGTCTGCTTCATCTAAAATTAAAAACTCAACTTTTGATAAATCGACAACTTTCTGGTTCATAAGGTCAAGCAATCTGCCGGGTGTTGCAATTACGATGTCTACACCTTTGCGGAGTTGTATAATTTGAGGGTTTATTTTCACACCACCAAAAATGATAGTAGATTTGAAAGGAAGGTGTTTTCCATAAACAGCCACACTCTCGCCGACTTGAGCAGCCAGCTCCCGTGTCGGAGTCAAAATAAGTGCGCGTACATGATGCTGTTTTTGTTTTTCAGGCTTGGCACGGCTTAGAAGTTCCAGTAAAGGCAATGTAAATCCCGCTGTTTTTCCAGTACCGGTTTGAGCGCCTGCTAAAATATCTTTTCTCGCTAAAATGACAGGAATAGCCTGTTTTTGTATTGGTGTAGGCTCTGTATAGCCTTGTTCTTGAATCGCTTTTAATAAAGGAGCGGATAAACCCAGTGTGCTAAATGACATAAAATTCCTAATGTAAATATACTTCTATAATAGCATAATTTATAAGAATATGTATTATAAAATTACACTATCCATTTTTTTTAATCTAAAATATTTGTAACTCTCATGGAAAACCAGAATAATTATTGGAAACGGCACTAAAATCCATAAATCTCCAAGCG
>CALCGG010000151.1 GCA_937900945.1 uncultured Sulfurimonas sp.
GCAGACATATCATCGGTACAACCGTTGTTGGCGGGATGATAGCTGCAACGCTCATCGGCGTACTGTTTATCCCTCTGTTCTTCTATCTTGTTGTTAGGATTAAACAAAAATTTAGTGGACTTAAATAAATTAAATATTTTACAGTTATTTTTAAACATTGGGGACATAAAATCGAGGTTTTTTTCAGAGCTATACTTAAGAAAATCTTATTTTGATACTCTTTTTATAGTATAAAAATAAATTATACATGATTTAAGATTAGGAATACTACAATCTAGCATGAAAAAAATCATTGCCTTTTTAGCCAAACTTGGGCTTTGGCGATTTGTTATCCTGTTTACTTTGCCGATTTTAGTTCTAACTGAGCTAATGGTAATTGCACATAGCTATGTGTTAACCGGTCGTATTTTTGACACAAACATGTTGATAGCAGGCTTTACAATTCCTGTTATTGAGGGCTCTATTGCTTTTGTCTTTATGTATTTTGTCATCCGTTATCTTAATCAATTAGAAGATACAAAAGATGAGATATCGGCAGTTCAACAAGAGACGGAACAACAGCTTATTTATGAAAAAAAACGGGCACTGCAATACTTGGATATCACAGGAACGATGATTGTTGCACTCGATACCGCCGGCAACATTATGTTGGCAAATAAAGAGATGTGTAAAGCTATTTGGCATGAATCAGAAGCCTCTCCAGTAGGAAAAAATTGGTTTGAGATATATTTACCGGAGCTTGCTCGTAAAGAAGTTTTCAAAGTTTTCAAAGAGATTATCAATGGAAATATTGGATCTTATAAAACATACGAAAGTGAGTTGCTCTTTAAAGATGGGAACACCAGACTTATCCAATGGAATAACGAATACATTAGAGATAACAGCGGAACGATAATAGGCATCCTCTCTTCCGGAAGAGATATTACAGAATCTAGAAAAGATGAAGAAAAACTCAAAAAAAGTGAAAATTATCAACGAGCTATACTAGATAGCTTCCCATTTTTTGTCTGGCTTAAAGATACAAATGGTGATTATTTAGCAACAAATAAAGCCGTTGCCAAAGCGACAGGATTTGATAATCCATCAGAGATAATCGGTAAGAATGATTTTGATCTGTTTCCGGAAGATATGGCAAATGCTTTTAGAGCTGATGATAAAGAAGTTATGGAATCATTAGAAAAAAAAGAATTAGAAGAACTCATAGAGGGACATGGGGAAAGAAGGTGGCATGAAACTTATAAAGCCCCTATTTTAGATAAAGAGGGAAATCTTTTTGGTACTGTAGGCTTCGCACGGGATATCACAAAAGATAAAGACTCAGAAGAAGAACTGAAACTTATGAAACATGCGCTTGACCATGTACATGAAGCGGTATATTTGACTGGTCAAGACGGGATTTTCAGATATGTGAATGATGGTGCATCCAGGCAATTAGGCTATACAAAAGAAGAATTAAAAATAATGGGGATATTTGACATTGCCCCAGATTTTCCCGAGTCACAAATACCCTCTCACTGGGAGGAAGTAAAAGAAAATGGTTTGCTAACAATTTCAACGATACTTAAAAATAAAACTGGAGCTATTTTTCCGGTTGAAGTTAACATCAACCATATTGAATATAGAAAGGATGAGTATATTCTTGCCTTTGTTAAAGATATAACTGAGCGTAAAAATACAGAAGAAAAGCTTAAGCTCTTAGCAAGTGTCTTTACCTCCACACATGAAGGAATTGTTATCACCGATATGCGTAATAACATTATTGATGTCAATG
>CALCGG010000152.1 GCA_937900945.1 uncultured Sulfurimonas sp.
TCAATAGAGATATTATCTCTTTTTTGGCCTCTGATTAACACATCGTTAGCAATCCCGCTGCGGCGGCTTATGTCGATACTTGGAACACTACTGCTCAGTGCTTCTGCCAAATCCGCTGAAACTTGGGCATTTTGGCTGACTTCCGTGATTACAGTTGATTCTACATTGATAGGGGCTAGTGTAACATCAGCTGCGTATAGTGATGCAACTGCTATTAAAGATAATGGAATGATTTTGTTCATATGATATGCCTTAAATAATAAAATTAAAATATAGTATAAGATTTGTGTTACAGAAGTGTTAAATTATCAATAAATATTTGCTAGAATTTCATTATGAGTAAAATAGAAAAAATAAAAAGAACGGTTTTGGTAGCAATAGGTTTTGGCTTGGCGACTTATTTGATTATGAGCGGTATGGCGATTTTAAAACAAGAAGATAATAACACCTCAAAGGTGATAGAGTCTAAATAAGCTCTACCCCTTTTGCGAAGTTCATTGTCACACAGTGAAGTGAGCCGTGTTGGCGGATGAGCACGGAGCAGTCAACGCCGACAATGTCTCTATCTTTGAAAGTATTTCTGAAAATATTGAGTGCTTCTTCATCCTCTTTTACATTGTAAGTCGGAACAATTACCGCACCGTTTACAAAAAGAAAGTTTGCATACGTTGCCGGTAATCTTTCATTGTCGTAATAAATAGCTTCTGTCATAGGAAGTGCTACTAAAGTAAAATTATGAGTACGAGCCATTTCTTGCAGCTCCTCTTCCATAAGTTTTAACTCTTTATAATGTTCATCTTCTTTATCTTTACATTTTACATACATGATAGTTTTTTCGTCTACAAATCGCGCCAAAGTGTCTACATGTGAGTCCGTGTCATCTCCTGCAAGATAGCCATGGTTGAGGTAAAGAATTTCAGTCGCACCAAAAAATGAGTTGAGTTTTTGTGTTATCTCAATTGAGTTTAAAGCGCTGTTTCTGTTTTTGTTTAAAACACATTCTGAAGTTGTTAAAATGATTCCTTCGCCGTTGCTCTCAACCCCGCCGCCCTCTAAAATGAAATCTATTGTTTCAACTCTTTTTGAGTAAGATTTAGAGATAGCCCGACTCATGGCATTATCTTTTGAAGCATCAAATTTACCGCCCCAGCCGGTAAAAGTAAAGTCAAGAAGTTTTATATTTTTATCTTCTTGGACACATAAAACGGAACAGTCTCTAGCCCAGGTGTCATTGGCTTCATATTCCACAAAATAAAGATTCTTATTTTCAGAAAGATACTTTTTTACTTCTTCAATATCATAACAAACAACCAAACATTTTTGATACTTTACAATTTCGTTTATGATAGTTACAAAAGTCTTTTGAGCTTCTTCGAGATACTCCACCCAATCACTCTTGGCATGTGGAAATATGATTTGTGTAAAACTTTGCTCTTCAAATTCCGCGATAAATCTTTTCATAATAGCTCTTTTTTGCGATATTTTTTATATGAACGGCATTTTACATTTGTAACACTTTAGAGATAGTTAAGTTGCATAAGAGTATTCAATTTAGTGGGAGTTAGTATAATTACTTTTGATATAATTGATTTTAAATGATAGTGGGGAGGTAAACATGGAAGTTTCGGAACTTCTTTTTAGTGTAGTAGATACCTTGTCTGAACCTGTTTTATTGCTCGAGAAGAGTGAAGAGGGGAAGTGGCTTCACTGCTATGATAATCAGCTTATGGAGAAGCTTCTAAAGGTTACTTCAGATACTAAAACTGAAGATACAACTAAAAGTGATGCAAATATTCCTTTGAAAATGGAACTTGATAGTTCTTTGCAAATCCTTCTGGAACGATATGCTGTTGAGGGAATCTCCAACCATCATACAATTTCTGACATTGAAATCTTTAATTCTATATATAACATCAATTTCTACAAAAATGAAAAATATCTTCTGCTGATTTTTGCAGAGATTAAAGATGCAGAGATTTTTAATAACATAACATTCCATGATTTTAGCGGGGTGTGCAGTGCAATAGTTGTCATTTTGGATAGTATGGGTAAAGTTTTTGACATGAATG
Organism: uncultured Sulfurimonas sp.; assembly: GCA_937900945.1. Lineage (GTDB taxonomy): Bacteria > Campylobacterota > Campylobacteria > Campylobacterales > Sulfurimonadaceae > Sulfurimonas. The sequence goes on from CALCGG010000152.1 coordinate 2,070, forward strand.
AGTGTTTCTTGAATATTTCTGGAATGGAGAAAAAAGAGATTTTAGGAAAAGGTTTTTTTGAGACTTTTATTCCTGGGGATATTGAGAAACTGGGTAGTTATTTTGCGAATATACTCAAAGAAGATGTCTATCATCAGCAATTTCTTACTCCTTTTAAAGGTAAAAGAGAGGAGCTCTACAGGATTAACTGGCAGGTCTCTAAAATCATAAGACATGATCAAATTTACATTATTGCTGTAGGTAGCGATATAAGTAAATTTGTTGAAGAAAACAATACTCTGAAGCAAAAGCTGGCAAGTATTAAAATAGGATTTGAACATTTTCCTTTTGCTACGGGCTATATGAATGAAAAAGGAATCTTTGTCAATATGAATGTTCGTTTTATGAAGATGTTTAATATTTCAGAAGCGGATACCAAGATAGCGTTTGACCAGATAGCGCTTTTTAAGAAATATATCGGTTTTGAGAAGATGAACGAACATATCAAACTGATTAAAGAGATGAGTTATAAAATTGATTTTCTTCTTAAAGGCAAACCTGTTAAACTAAAAGTAGATATCAGGCTTTTAAGCGGCAGCAAAGAGTCGTCTAAATTTTATATTGTAGTGGCACAAAAAATCGTTTAAATAATTTGATATAATTCCTTTATGGCTTACATAACTTTAAATAAAAATAATTTTTTTAACAATCTTGACATTATTGCGGGATTTACTAAA
>CALCGG010000153.1 GCA_937900945.1 uncultured Sulfurimonas sp.
GTGCTCACGAAAAGTTTAAAATTACTTATCAGCTTTGCAAAGTAGATTAAACCCTCAAGTGAAAGATAAAAAACTACATCTTCTCCCATCAGCCTGTTTTGCATCTCTTCGTATAGTTCCAGCTCATCTGGTCCGAATGTTAAAACTACCTGATATTTTCCATGTTTGAGAACTTCTCTTATAAGAATTTCATACTCATCAAGGTTCCAGTTTGCATCACTTGAACCTCCAAAACCGACATGGAAAGCTATTATCTCTTTTTCTATGTCGTTGTTTGCGCAAAATACCTTATACACTTTTTTTGCATCGCTAAACTCTAAAAGCGGCTTTTTGTAATCTAAATCTATATCAGGAAAGAGAGTTTTTGTAAGTTGCAAGTTGTATTCAAACTCTGCCATCTTGACTTCACTGCGTCTCTGTTTAATTCTGTCTGTATAAAAAATCTGAGCTATTTTTGTCGCCGGAGCAATTCTCTTTGGAATTCTTGCTAAAAACTGGGCAAAGGCTACACGAGTATTTGAAAAAAGAGTTAAAGACACATCTATCTTGGCAGCACGCAGTTTTTTACTAAACTCCCGTATATTGCTTTTTCCATCATCCACTATTACCTCATCTATGAAGTCACAAGAGCTTGCTAAAGCCTCATTCAGAGATGCTACACATGCAATGATTTTATGTTCAGGATTGTAATGCTTTAAAACATACATAGCAGGAAGAGCAGTTATAAAATCGCCCAGTTTATCTGTACGAACCACTAAAATATTCATTAGTCTTTTCTTACCCGCATAAATGAAGCAAATTTCGGTTTTCCATATTTTGTAAAACCAAAGTACTTAAAAGTGACTATGGTATCAAGAGATGGTGGATTCCTTCTCTCTTCATCACTGAAACCGCTTCCTATATAAAATTTTACCCCATTCTCAAGTTCAACATGTAAGCTTCCCATCATCCCTTTAAATTTCCCTTTTCCCTTTTTGTAGCCTATAACTTTGCCTTCCATGTCCTCAGCAAGTTTCACCTTCAAAACTGAACTGCTTCTACCATCAAAATAGTTTCTAAAACCATCTTTTATAACAACACCTTCTCCACCTTTAGCTAAAATAGCTTTTAAAAATCTATCAAGTTCTTTTTTTGTGTTACATGTAGTTTGCTCTATTATATGAACATGATCAAGATTATTTTCAGTGATATAATCTTGTGCTTTTTGAAGTCTTGCTAAAAAATTTCCCTCTGCATGTGGGACTTCAAATATCTTATATTTTATTTGAGACCATTTTGCACTGGGAGTTTCGTCTAGAACTATTGACTGAATATTTTCAAAATCGCCTCGTTTACTCCAAAGCTCACCATCAAGTTCAAAAGAGG
>CALCGG010000154.1 GCA_937900945.1 uncultured Sulfurimonas sp.
AAATGAAAGGATAGAAAAATGGCAGTACCTAAAAGAAGAGTATCTCACTCTCGTGGAGCAAAAAGAAGAACTCACTATAAGATTTCTTTAGCTCGTCCAATAAAAGATAAAGATGGAACTTATAAACTTCCACACCATATTAACCCTACTACTGGTGAGTATAAATAGTCAATGGTAAAGATTGCTATTGATGCAATGGGCGGGGACTTCGGTCCTGAGCCAATTGTTAAGGGTTGTATTGCTGCGCTTAAGAAAAGACTTTTCGTACCTATATTAGTAGGAAAAAAATCAGAAATTTTACCTATGTTACCAAAAAGTTATAGAGCTAAGATTTCTATTATAGATTGCGATGATGTAATATCTATGAGCGATGCAGCGACTGATGCAGTCAAAAGAAAAGAAAGTACTATATATAAAGCTATGGAACTAGTGAAAAACGGAGAGGCTGACGGTGTCGTTTCAGCTGGGCATAGCGGAGCAACAATGACGCTTGCTACACTTAGGCTTGGAAGGCTTCAGGGCGTGTTACGTCCTGCTCTTGTTACCCTTATGCCTACAAAAAAAGGACCAAGGTCTGTTTTGCTGGATGTTGGCGCTAACGTTGATTCAAAACCTGAACATCTTGTTCAATTTGCTGTTATGGGCGGCTGTTACGCAGAAGATTTATTGAAAATACAAAACCCTAGAATCGGTCTTTTAGCTAATGGCGAAGAAGACTCAAAGGGCAATGAAGTAACAAAAGCTGCTTTTAAACTGCTTCAAGGATATAGAGGCTTTAAGGGGAACGTTGAAGGTTCTGATATCTTTAATGGCAGTTGTGATGTAATTACATGTGATGGCTTTGTCGGCAACCTTGTCCTTAAATCTGCAGAAGGCGTTGCTGCAACAATTAGTCAACTGATTAAGGATTACATTAGAAAATCTCCCATTGCTATTACCGGTGCACTTTTAATGAGAAAAGTATTTAAACTTCTCAAAAAAGAGATTGACTATGCTGAAGTAGGTGGGGCTCCACTTATCGGTATTAAAGGCTGTGTCATTGTCAGCCATGGCAAAAGTGATTCTAGAGCAATTGAAAATGCAATTTATCAAGCTATTAATTATGTTGATACTGGTGTAAATGAACACATCATATCAAGACTTGAACAGTTAAAACAAAAGGAAGTATAATGGCTTATGCGGCTTTTCGCTCTATAGGAGCATATGTTCCTCAGAAAATATTAACAAATGATGATTTATCAAAAATGGTAGATACATCAGATGAATGGATTACCAAAAGAACAGGTATTAAAGAGCGACGTATTGCAGCAAAAGATGAAAAAACAAGCGATATGGGTGTTGAAGCTGCAAAAATAGCGTTGGAGAGAAGTGGTCTTAGTGTTGATGATATTGATTTAGTTATTTGTGGAACAATTTCACCTGATTATTTTTGTATGCCTTCAACGGCTACAGTAATTGCCGGTAAATTGGGTATGAGAAATGCAACGGCATTTGATATATCTGCTGCATGTACAGGTTTCATTTATTCTCTTTCTATAGCAAAAGCATTCATCGAAGCTGGTATGAACAAAAATGTTTTAATAATTGGAGCAGAGAAATTATCTGCTATTACTGATTTTACAGATAGAGGCACTTGTATTTTATTCGGAGATGGCGCAGGTGCAGCTGTTATTAGCGCTACTAACAATAAAGAAGAAGCTATTATTGACATTCATACCGGTGCAGATGGTACTTATGCTGACTTACTTATGACTCCAAACGGTGGAACTGGTTCGGCTCATGATGCGCTAGAAATAGAAACAGCTGGATGTTATATGCAGATGAAAGGGAATGAAACTTTTAAGGTGGCAGTTCGTACCCTCACAAAAGATGTTAAAGAGATTTTAGAGGTAAATAACATTGAAGCTTCTACAATCAAACATTTTGTTCCCCATCAAGCAAATCTGAGAATTATAAAAGCTGTCGGTGATGCGCTTAAATTGAGAGATGATCAAGTTGTTTTAACTGTTGAGAAATATGGTAATACTTCAGGTGCTTCAATTCCAATGGCTATCAATGATATTTATGAAAGCGGTAGACTGCAAGCTGGCGAGTTGATGCTTTTAGATGCATTTGGCGGGGGATTGACATGGGGAAGTGCCCTAGTCCCATTTTCACCACTTAAGTAACACTTTTATCCAATTTCTTCGTTGGATAAAAATTTGTTTTCGTCACTTACTAGAGTAAGCTCCTCAAAAAAATTTTCATCCGCCTTGAACTAGAATAAAATTGAGAACTTAAACGATGAAAATCGCAAAATTAGTTTTGTCTTATTGCTTTTACAACTCTTTTAAAAAATTCATTCTCATCTGGCAAATCCAAATTTGCTTCTCTTAACTTTTCGCCCCACATCGGATTTGGAAAGTAACTGTCATTTTCAAATCTTGCCATTACATGTATGTGAACGCGTGGAAGCATATTTGCGAAAGAAGCCATGTTTATTTTCTTTGGATGATAGTACTTTTTCATCTCATATTCAACAACATCATAAATATTCCAAAGTTTACTTCTTAACTCTTTTGGTAAATCACCTAATTCTTTATAAGGTTCTTTTGTAAATATTTTCAGCCAAGGAATTTCACTTTCCTCTTTTTCTATATAAATATCATTGTCTTCATAAATAATCATGTGAGCTCTTTTTTGGACAATTATAACAGATTTTTTTTTGAAAAGTTTATGAAGTGGAATTAGTTTTTTGTATGAAAGGTGAAGTTCACATGCCTATATAAGCACATGTGAATTAGATATTAGTCTTTATTGCCTCTGTATCCGCCACTGCTTCTGCCGGCACCGGAGTTTCTAGTTGCACCACTTCTGTTTCTATCACGACTTCCACCAGATGCTGCACCGCCACCAGAACCAGTACGACTGCCGCCTCTATTGCTATTGGTGCCTTTGTACCCGCCACCGCCACCACTTCTGTTACGGCCACGTCCACCACCAGTATCTCTTCTATGGCTTGCACGTTCAAGGATTGCTTCCATTCTATCAGCAGTAATACCGATACTGTTTGGCCCTTTTATCTCTTGTTTGTCTAAAATCATAGATATCAGTTTAAATATTATTGTTGCTTCATCTATATCTTCTTTTAATAAATCAAGAACTTTATGAGCTTCATCATATATATGCTGTTCTTCAATATTTTTAACAATATTTTTAATAGTTGAGCTTCTTAAGTCATTTTTACTTGGAACATAAGCATGTTCCATAGAAGTTCCAACTTTTTGCTTGATTCTTTGAAGTTCTTTGAACTCTAATGGAGTTAAAAGTGTAATAGCTTTACCTTTAGTTCCGGCACGGCCAGTTCTACCGATACGGTGAACGTAAGACTCAGGATCAAAAGGGATATGGTAGTTAAATACATGTGAGATATTGTCTACATGTATACCACGTGCAGCAACATCTGTTGCTACTAAAACTTTTACGCTGTTGCTTTTGAAACCTTTAATAACTGTTTCACGTTGACGTTGTTCCATATCTCCATGAAGACCATTTGCTAAATAACCGGCGTTTGATAAAACGTTTGAGAGTCTGTCTACTTCACTTTTTGTTCTACAAAATACAATTGATTTTTTAGTATCTTCTGAATCCATAAGACGGATGACAGCATCATCTCTTTCACTCTCTTCAATAACATAGTAAAGCTGTTCGATGTCAGTGTTTGTAGTTTCACCTTTTGTTATAGAGATAAACTCAGGATTAACTAAAATTCTGCTCGCAAGAGTCTTGATAGGCTGAGGCATAGTAGCTGAGAATAAAAGCGTTTGACGATTTGTAGGAAGATATGAAAATATTTCATTGATATCATCCAAAAATCCCATATCAAGCATCTCATCGGCTTCATCTAAAATAACCATTGTCGGTGTAAAGTTTTTAACTAAGTTTTTCTTTAATATATCCAAAAGACGACCCGGAGTTGCAACAACTATACTTGCTCCTCTTTCTATTAGGTCAATTTGTCTATTATATGAACTTCCGCCATAAACAGTTACAGTTTTAACACCTAAGTTTCTGCCGTATTTAAAAAGCTCATCACTTACTTGAGTAGCCAGTTCACGAGTTGGAGTAATAACTAAAACTTCAACGCCGCCTTTTAAGTGCATGTTAGAGATTGCCGGAAGACCAAAAGCTGCAGTTTTACCTGTACCTGTGTGAGCTTGACCAACGATATCGCGACCTGCTAAAACAAAAGGGATTGCTTTGGCTTGGATTGGGCTTGGAACTGTAAAACCTGCATATTTAACTGCCTGTAATACTTCTTTTTTTAATTTTAAATCATCGAATGTGATTAACTCTTCGTCTGTTGGAACCATTTCGTGTGCATGTTCTTGCATCATAATCCTTTAATATAAGGAGATGATACAAGCTAACCTTAGGGCTAAGGCACCTTCTCCTACAAATATTTGGCGAATTATACCCAAACTTACATAAAGATTAATTAAACTGATATATATTTAAAATAACTTAAGTTAATGTTGTTACAAAATCATTGCAATTATTGTGTATAATGCATATACATTAATTTAGGATTAGCAAGTGGATTTATATTTGATACTTTTAATATTTAGTTTTATTGCAATATTAGTTTTGCTTTTTATGTTTTTAAAGCAAAAGGATTTATATGTAAACACATTAGCCCAAAAAGATGAACTGCAGGAGAATTATGCAGAACTTGAACTTGAACAACATGATTTAGAGCTTCAATATGCTGTATTAAATACTCGATATGAAGAGGAAATGAAATCTTCCAAAGAGAAATTAGATGTATTACAAGATGCCAAAGAAGAACTTTCAAAGCAGTTTTCCTTGTTGGCAAATCAGATATTTGAAGACAAGTCAAAACAATTTACGCATATACACAAAGAACAGTTTGAAATGCTTTTAAAGCCGTTTCGTGAGCAAATCACAAACTTTTCTACGCAATCGAAAGAACAGTTTAATACTGAATCAAAAGATAGACACCTTTTAAAAGATGAGCTTATCCGTCTAAAAGAGATGAATAAACAGCTTTCAGATGATGCTGTAAATTTAACAAATGCACTTAAAGGTGAAAATAAAACCCAAGGTAACTGGGGCGAGATTGTTCTTGGGAGAATTTTGGAAGAATCAGGCCTGCGAGAAGGCTCAGAGTATGAAACGCAGGCTACATTGAAATCGGATGAGGGGAAGGTTTATCGCCCAGATGTGATTATCCACATGCCTCAAGAGCGAGATATAATCATAGATTCTAAAGTCTCTCTTGTCGCTTATGAGCGATTTATGAGTGAAGAAAACCCTGTAGCTAAAGCGCAAGCACTTAAAGAACACCTTGGGAGCATTTCCGGACATATCAAAGGTCTAAGCGAAAAGAAATATGAAAAATTAGTAGGTGTGAATACACTTGATTTTGTATTACTTTTTATGCCGATAGAAGGAGCCTTCTTGTTGGCGCTTCAAGAAGATGGAGAATTTTTTAAACGGGCTTATGAGAGCAATATTTTGGTAGTTTCTCCATCGACGCTCCTTGTAACTTTAAGGACTGTAGAACATATTTGGAGAACACAAAGACAAGAAGAACATGCTAAAATTATAGCGAACGAGGCAGAGGCCATGTACGATAAACTTGTTCTATTTGTTGATGAGATACAAAAAATCGGCGCGCACTTAGAAAAAGCTCAAATATCTTATGATATTTCCATGAAAAGACTCAAGACCGGTAATGGAAATATTATAAAAAGAGCACAAAATATTGTAGAACTTGGGGTAAAACCAAAAAAAATGTTAGCTATCCAAAGTGAAGATGATGAGTAGGCAATATATGACAAAACGAATTTTCGTAACAGCGACAAATACAGATGTTGGTAAAACTTACACAACTAAACTGCTCTTAAAAGAGTTTGCTTCTAGAGGCATTAGAGTCGGAGTAATCAAGCCTATAGAAACCGGAGTTGTAGAAAATGCACCTGATGGCGATACACTGCTTTTAACCGTAAAAAGATTAAATTCAGAATTTGAGAATATAAAAGTAGAAGATATAGTTCCGATTACTTATGAACTTCCGGCAGCACCATTTGTCGCATCTAAAAATACTCCACTTGATTTTGCAAAACTCGACAAAGCGATAGAAAAACTTGAAAAATTATGTGATGTTCTTATTATAGAAGGGGCCGGCGGGTTGTATGTGCCGATAGATGAAAAAACTATGATGATAGATTTAATTAAATATTTTAAAGCCACAGCACTTTTAGTAACTCACTGCTCGCTTGGATGTATAAATGATACTTTACTCAGTAAAAAGGCTTTGGAGGATAGAAATATTCAACATGTTGTGGCTTTTAGCTGTCGTCAAAATGATGAAAATTTTGAAACTGTTTCTGCACCGTATTTTTTACAAACTGGACAAAAAGTGTTAAAAGTGAATGATGACATTGACACTCTATGTGATGTCTTGTATAATCTGTAAAATTATTGATGATTTAGGACTTACATGCAACATTTAATTCGCACAGATGATTTTACGGTTGATGAGATAAATGAAATTCTAGCGGATGCTAAAAAATTCAGTGACGGCAGATTTGAGCGGATACTTCAAGACAAGATTATTATCACTCTGTTTTTTGAAAACTCTACCCGTACCAGAAGTTCTTTTGAAATTGCGGCAAAAAGACTCGGTGCAGAGATAGTTCATCTTGATGTTGCAAACAGCTCAACAAAAAAAGGGGAGACTCTGGTTGATACAGCGATGAATTTAGATGCCATGGGTCCACATGCCATCATAGTCAGACATCAAAATGCCGGTGTTCCTAAAATCCTTTCAAACCATACTAAAGCTTCCATTATAAATGCCGGAGATGGTGCACATGCGCATCCGACGCAGGCGCTTTTAGACCTTTTTACACTTAAAGAACATTTCGGTGAAATAGAGGGCAAAAAAATAGCGATAGTTGGAGATATAAAAAACTCCAGAGTTGCCAACTCCAACATAGAACTCTTAAGCAGATTTGGCATGGAAGTGATCTTGGTGGCTCCACCTCAGTTTTTACCAAAAACAACTCTCAGAACTACACATTTTCTCTCAGAAATAATAGATGATATTGACGCGATTATGAGCCTCAGAACCCAAACAGAGAGACACTCTTCACAAACTTACGGTTCACTCAAAGATTACGCGAGTGACTTTTGCATCACTTCGGATTTGGTAGGTGACAGGGATATAATCCTGCTTCATCCTGGTCCTGTTCATAGAAACATAGATATCTGTGACAAACTGCTTGCTGATGAGAGATGCAAAGTGCTTACGCAAGTTTCAAACGGTGTTTCTATCAGAATGGCAGTTCTTAAAAAACTGATAAATGACATTTAACGATTTAAACTCTCTTGGTTCCAAGAGAGAACCTTTTTTATTTATATCTGATTTTAAAGCCCAAAATTTAGAAGTTATCCTTTTAAAAGATTTACAAAATGAAGATATTGAATTTTGTATAGAAGAACTGTTGGCAAAAAAATCTTCTCCTCATGTGCTAAAAAAATCTCCTCTTCTCTTTGAAAAATATAAAGAAAAATTTGATCAAATTATTGAAAAAATAAAATCAGGTGATACCTATCTTTTGAATTTAACACAGCCTACAAAAATAGAGATAGAATTGAGTTTGAAAGAGATATATGATGCTGCACATGCGCACTATAAATTAAGATACAAAGACCTGTTTGTATGCTTCTCTCCTGAAAAATTTATACAAATACGAGATGATAAGATTCATACCTATCCCATGAAAGGGACTATTGATGCTTCCATTCCACATGCAAAAGAGATAATTCTAGAAAATAAAAAAGAGATGGCAGAACATGTGATGGTTGTAGATCTGCTTAGAAATGATTTATCAATAGTCGCAAAAGATGTCAGAGTAGAAAAGTTTAGATATGTTCAGACCATAGAAGCAGGAGAGAAAAAGCTTTTGCAGGTAAGTTCACACATCAGCGGCCATGTAGGAGCTGACTGGCATGAGAATATTGGAAATATTTTGAAGTCACTTTTGCCGGCGGGAAGCATAAGCGGTGCTCCAAAAAAAAGTACTTTAGAGATAATTGAGGAAGTCGAAGCTTATGAGAGAGGATATTTCAGTGGTGTTTTTGGTGTCTATGACGGAGAGAAGCTTGATAGCGGGGTTATGATTCGCTTTATTGAAAAAACACAAGATGGATATATTTACAAAAGCGGCGGAGGCATAACCTTGGACAGCGATGCTCAAAGCGAGTATAATGAGCTTCTAGATAAGATTTATTTAGGATAATTGGGCTATGAATGTATTTGCTTAGCACAATATTATTCATTGGAATACTGATTTTTTTGAGACTTTTTTATAGCTCATTTATGCTAGGTGAAGATGTTTATCTCTATTTTTATAAAGTAAATAGTTTAGAATTAATTGTAGTTTTGTATATTTTTTTGCTACTCATGTTGTATGCTTTAATTAAAAAGGTTAAACTGGAATTTCTCTTAGTTCAAGTCTTGTTCACAGTCTCTTTATTGAGTATAGGAGAATACACATACTCTTTATTTTTACAATTTGTTTTTTTATTTATTCTTTTTGAGAGTGAAAAAACATTTTTACAAACATTTTTTTTATCTCTTTATTTATTAGCTTTACACAAAGCTTTATTGCTCTTATTTAGCTCTTCTTATTTGCTATATTTTACTGATTTTGCACTGCTTATCTACACAATATTTTTAAACATAGACATATTGGCAAAGTTTAAAAAAACAAAAATATTGACAACATCAATTGTTCTTGTGCTGGTCCTTGTTGCTGTTATTGGCATGCAAAGTTTTATATTTGATTTTTACACTTGGATTGATACAAATGATAGACAAAATTATCAAGTAAGTACAGTTGTATATATACTGTCTTTACTTCATATTTTAATCTTTATGATAATAAGAAGAGCAGAATTTAAATTATATTGAGAATTCTTGGGCTATAATAGTTAAAATCAAAATTATGGGGACATAAATATGTATATAGAAGATTTAAAGTTCTCTTTATGGGCAGATTTTATAGAAAGAGATTATTTAGATAATGAGTTCCAAGATTTGATTCATAAAAAAATCATAAATGGTGCTACTTCTAATCCATCTATATTTAAAAATGCAATTTTAAATTCACCGGCATATAAGGAACAGCTGTTATCTTTAAATGGGCTGACTCCAAAAGAAAAATATGAAGCTGTCGCTATTTATGATATCTCAAAAGCTGCAGATATTTTAAAACCGCTTTATGACGCTGGAGATGATGGGTATGTGAGTATAGAAGTTGATCCGTTTCTTTGTGATGATGCAAAAGCTACAATCGCAGAGGGCAAAAGACTTTTTGAAACTATAAACAGAAAAAATGTGATGATTAAAGTTCCGGCAACTTTATCAGGTTATGAAGCGATGGAAGAACTGACAGCAAGCGGAATCCCAGTAAATGCAACTCTTATTTTCTCAAAAGAGCAAGCCATTGCTTGTGCCAAAGCTTTTGAATCAGGCATTCGTAAGTATGGGGGAAAACTAGATACTGTAATCAGTATCTTTGTAAGTAGAATCGACAGAGCATTGGATGCCAAGCTGAGTGAGAATGGTGTAGAAATCTCTTTAGCCGGAATTTATAACAGTGCTGATATTTACAACAAAATACAGGCGATGGATGTACAAGGATGTAGAGCTTTGTTTGCAAGCACCGGGGTAAAAGATGACTCGCTTCCACCTGATTATTACATCCAAAAACTTTTAGCATATAACAGTGTAAATACAGCTCCAATCGATACTATAAAAGCATTTCATGATTCTACGGCTAAAAATAAGGCTTTACCAATTTCTGATGAGGTAATTCAAGAACATTTTCTTCGTATTAAAAAAGTCGGTATAGATTTTGACGAAGTTGTTGCGAAGCAAATTTCAGACGGACTTGATGCATTTAAAGATGCATTTAAAGATATATTGGAGTCATTATGAGTGAAAAAGAAGAAGGTAAATATTATGTAGATGTCAGTAAGTTGACTTTTGAGCAATTAAAAAAAGTTAGAACCTATCTTAGAAAACTAATAGAAATGGGAGGAAGTGACCTCCATATAAAAGCAGGTTCAGTTTTTCGTGCAAGAGTGAATGGAACTATTATACCTATTTCTGAGGGTGTTTTTGAAAAAGAAGATGCTATAACTTTTGCTAAAGAGCTTTTAAAAGGAAGATATGCAGAGTTTGTTGAAAAAAAAGAGATAGATTTAGTATATCCTTTTGATGAACATAGCCGTTTTCGTGTAAATGTTTTTTTTCAAATGGATGGAGTGTCCGCAGTATTCCGTGTTATTCCTGTGAGCATACCGGACATGGAAACTTTACACTTACCTGATATTTTGCATTCTTTCGTACACAAAGAAAGAGGGATGGTTCTAGTTACAGGTGTCACCGGTAGCGGGAAGTCAACAACAATGGCATCTATAATAAATGAAATAAATTTAACAAGAAAAAAACATATTATTACTATTGAAGACCCTATTGAGTTTGTTCATAAAGATAAAGAATGTGTTATCAATCAGCGTTCAGTCGGGGAGGATACACTCTCCTTTGGTAGAGCATTAAGGGCTGCCTTGCGCGAGGATCCGGATATTATACTCGTTGGAGAGATGAGAGATCAGGAGACTATCAACTTGGCTTTGCATGCAGCAGATACAGGGCACTTGGTTTTCTCAACTTTGCATACTATTGATGCAAAGGAAACAATCAACCGTGTTATTGCTCAATTTCCTACTGAGGAGCAAAATCGTGTTAGATTATCTCTGGCGGGCGTGCTTCAGGGAATTATTTCACAAAGACTTGTAAAAACAGTTGATGGGGGACGTAGAGCTGCTATGGAGGTTTTAGTTCGTACTCCAACTATAGAAAAGTTGATAATGGATAATCGAGATTTCGAGATTAAAGATGCAATAGAACATGGTAAAGAGCATTATAAATCTCAAAGTTTTGATCAGTCACTAATGGAATTGTATGATGAAGGAGTTATTTCAAAAGAAGAAGCTCTGAATAATGCCACCAGTCCTGCGGACTTGGAACTAAAGATGAGCGGCATAGGTAACGGAACGAGATCTAGTCATCATAATGATAACGATGAAGTGATTCCAACAGAGCAAAGAGATGATATTTTTGGACTTAAATAGATAAGTCCTTTACAATTAAGGACTTACTTAAGTAAATTTATGTACAATTGCGCTCATTTTATTTACAAGGATTTAGTATGTTAGAAGGCATAATTAGAGAGAGTATTGGTAAGAAGGGTACAAACGCGCTTCGCCGTGATGGTTATCTGATTGCAAACATTTATGGAAAAGGTCTTGAAAATGTTCACGCAGCATTTAAAGATAATGAATATATCCGTACTGTTCGCAACAAAGAAACTTTAGCATTTCCAGTTTCAGTGGGTGGTAAAGAGATGAATGTTGTTGTTCAATCATATGAATCTCACGCTGTAACAGGTAAGCTGTTACATGTTGACTTAATGGTAGCACAACCGGGTGTTGTGACTCATTACCATGTTCCAGTTGTAACAGAAGGTATTGCATTTGGTCTTAAAAATAAGGGTCTAGTAAATATTTCAAAAACTCGTTTAAGAGTGAAATCTGCGATTGAAAATGTTCCAAATTCAATTGTTGTAGATGTTACTCCAATGGATGTTGGTGATTCTATAATGATTCGTGATTTGGCAAAAATCGAGAATGTTACTTTTACAGACTCTGATCGTGTAGCTGTAGTAAGTATTATTAAAGCTAAATAATCATGCTCATAGTCGGACTGGGAAATCCTGGCCCGGCTTATGAACACAATCGCCATAACATCGGTTTTATGGTTATAGACGAGCTTATTCACAGAAATAAGGCTCAAAAACTCTCCTCAAGTTCTTCGTTCAAGGGTGAACTTTTTAAATTTTCTCAGAATTTTCTTTTAAAACCGCAAACCTATATGAACCTTTCGGGTGAATCAATTCTTGCTGTAAAAAATTTTTATAAAATTGAAAAAGTAGTTGTTATCCATGATGATTTGGATTTGCCGTTTGGCACATTACGTTTTAAATATGGCGGTGGACATGGTGGGCATAACGGTCTGAAGTCCGCAGATGAGAAAATTTCAAAAGAGTATATGCGAGTTAGAATGGGCATTGGCAAGCCTGAGCATAAAGGTGAAGTCGCATCTTATGTTTTAAGCGATTTTAGCGCAGAAGAATCAAAACATCTTGGATTATGGATTTCCCATACTTGTGACGCTGTGGAATATTTACTCAATAATTCATTGGAAGATACGAGTTCTAAATTTACGATTAAAAAATTTCAGCTAAAATAGTACTTAAATTTTATACTATGGAGATTCATGTTAGCATTTAGATACATCTCTGGGCATTATTTAAAATATTTTTTTATTATCTTAACGGCTTTAGTCCTGTTCTTGGTCGGTTTTGATTATATGCAAAATGCTGAACAGCTCTCAAAGTCAGCCAACTTGGTGTTAATCTATTTAGTTTACAGATCTTTTTTTGCAATAGATCTGCTCTTGCCTTTAGCTTTAATATTTTCCATGATATCTACAAAAATATTTTTAATCCGTTCAAATGCGCTTGTTTCTTTTTATTCCCTTGGCTATTCCCGTATCGATGTTCTTCGACCTTTTGTTGTTGTTTCAACGACTGTTGTCGTGATTTTTATATTTTTACATTCCCTTCCTACTTTTTCTAGAGCAGACGAATTTTCAAATAATATCCGTAAAAATGCAGAATATTTAAGCCCTACAAGAGACTTGTTTTTTACCTATAAAGATAAATATGTATATTTCTCAAAATTGTTGCCTTTGCAGGAAAGAGCAGAGGATATAAGAATTTTTGCCCTTAAAAACAACTCCTTAAAAGAGGTTATAGTTGCATCTTCAGCATCCTACAGAGATGATTTTTGGCATATCAAACAGGCGGACATTATCACAAAACCGGATGACATCAATTTTGATTCTCTAGGGATAAAAGTAAGTGAAAATAATGATTTAAAAACACTTGAAGGTTTTAGACCAAAAATACTTGATCAGGTATATGAGGGAAAGGTTAATTTTACAATTATGGACGCACTTGACGCCATCTTTTTGCTAAACAATCAAAATATTGATGTGAGCACAATAAAAGGAGCCCTTTATAAAATATTTATTTATCCATTTTTTATACCCAGTCTTATAGTCATTATATTCTTTTTTGTCCCGGTGAGTGTTAGATTTTTAAATGTTTCTATATTTAGTTTTGTTGCAATATTGGCAACACTTTTAATATGGGGCGTTTTATTCATGTTTATAGAATTATCCAATAATAAAACAATACCTAGTGAAGCAGGGGTGATTGCTCCTGTTGTAGTTTTGTTCTCAATTGCTTTATGGCAGTGGAGAAAGTTTCGCACTCCAACATAAATAATACCAATTATAAGTACTTTTTTGGTAAAATAACCCAAAAATTATTTAGGATTTTTATGATAAATTTTAAAGAGTTAGCAAAAGAGTACAAAACTCCGCTTTATGTATATGACTTAGACTATATGACTTCCCAGTACAACGAACTCAAAGGAGCTTTTAAAGGTAAAAAGTCTCTATTAGCCTACGCTGTAAAAGCAAACTCCAACTTAAGTATTGTAAAACATTTTGCAGATTTAGGTGCTGGTGCTGATTGTGTTTCTATAGGGGAAGTTCGCCGTGCTTTTTTAGCCGGAATACCGAGCTATAAAATTATTTTTTCCGGTGTTGGAAAAAGCGATGATGAAATCCGTGAAGCTATAGAAAAAGACATACTTTATATCAATGTGGAAAGTGAAGCGGAGCTAAGACGTGTTGAGCTAATTGCGAAAGAATTAGGCACTACATGTAGAATAAGTATCAGAGTAAATCCAAACATTGATCCAAAAACTCACCCGTATATTTCAACCGGACTTCATGACAATAAATTTGGTGTAGATTTAAACAGTGCAAAAAGAATGTATATTTTTGCAAACAATTCTGAAAATTTAGAACCGGTTGGAATTCATTTTCATATAGGTTCTCAGTTAACTGAGTTGACTCCTATTCGCGAGGCAGCTGAAATAGTAGCTGATTTAATCCGTTCCCTTTCAACTATAAAAATTGAATTGAAGTTTTTTGATATCGGCGGAGGACTCGGTGTTAAGTATGACAATGAAACAACGATATTGCCATATGATTATGCTCAAGCGATTTTTTCAACACTGACGGCTCTCGATATTACCATCGTTTGTGAGCCGGGAAGATTTTTAACTGCAAATGCCGGTTATTTTTTAACCAAAGTTTTATATGAAAAACAAAATGGCAATAAAAAATTTGTAGTTGTTGATGGCGCCATGAATGACTTATTGCGCCCAGCTCTTTATAAAGCATATCACAAGATTGAAGCTATTACGGACAGCACTTCGCAGATGAGAAAAGTCGATATAGTCGGTCCAGTATGCGAGAGTGGAGATTTTTTTGCAAAAGATTATATGTTGCCTGAATTAGCACATAATGATTTACTGGTTATACATAGTGCAGGTGCATATGGTTTTGGCATGGGAAGTAATTATAATACCAGAGGAAGAAGTGCCGAGATTGCGATTAAAGATGGACAGGATAAACTCATCCGAAGACGAGAAACTTTTGAAGATCTGGTGGCGCTTGAACTGGAATTCTTGCAGAATTAGGGATTATTGAGGCTTGAAAATGATTAAATATATTTTACTAAAAGAGTTCACTTGTATTTCATAGATGTTCAGGGTACTTTAATTAGTGATGATGATAAATCACCAATAAGAGGAAGTATAGAATTTATAGAGATGTTAAATCATAAGCAAATACCATACATGGTTGTAACAAACAGTACTAAGAAATCTTCTAAAGATTTTTATAATTATTTAATTTCACTAGGTTTTAATTTTGGTTTTGAGAAGTATCTTGATCCATTAATGCTCTTAGAATCTCGTGTTGCAAAAGATGCAGTTGCAGCTTATGGAGCAGATGAGTTTTTAGCAACATTAAAATCAATGGGGTATGTTTTAGATTATAAAAATCCTAAAACTGTTTTAGTATCTATTAAAGAAGATTTTTTACCAGATGATTATGCGCAGATGATAGACTTTTTGTTAGCTGGCGCTTCTTTAGTTGGTATGCATGAGACTTCCATCTACGCTAAAGGTGGGAAAAGATATCCTGGTGTTGGAGCGATTTTAAAGCTTTTAGAATTTGCAACAAGCGTAGGTTATAATGTTGTTGGAAAGCCAAGCGTTTTATTTTACCAAGAAGCATTGAAAATACTGCAAAAACAAGATAAGAATGCTGAATTTGAAAATATAATCATGATAAGTGATGATGTTAAAGGTGATTTGGGCGGGGCAAAAGAGATGGGTATGAAAACTGTTTTTGTCACAAGCGGAAAGTATAAAACAGAAGATGAGATAGTTCCATCTTTAGATAAAAAACTAAGACCGGATTTTGTGTATGCAGATATGCAAGAGATTTTGGAGAGTATATGAAAACTTTAGACGAATGCAGAGATGCAATAGACAGTATAGATAATCGAATTTTGGAACTTTTAAATAAAAGAATGAAAATCGTTGAGCGAGTTGGCGAGATTAAACATGGAACAGGCACTGCCGTTTATAGACCAGAGCGGGAAAAAGCCATTATTGAGAGACTCGCAGATATGAATACTGAAAGTAATGGCTTGTTAAATAAAAACGCCATAGAAGCAATCTATTTGGAGATTTTTGCAGTTGCAAGAAATCTTGAGCTTCCTGAGCGGATAGCATTTTTGGGACCTGAGGGAAGTTTTACCCATCAAGCTGCTGAAAGTCGTTTTGGGGCCATGAGTGAGTACCTCTCACTTAGTTCTATCCATGCCGTGTTTAAAACATTAGAGTCCAAACGAGCTAAATTTGGTGTTGTTCCTATCGAAAATTCAAGAGATGGAATTGTTGGAGAAACTTTAGACTACCTCGCTAAGAGTTCTGTCAAGATTGTATCGGAGCTCTACATGCCGATTCACATGTCATTTGTAACCAAAGCGAATAAACTCGAAGATATTAAAAAAATATATTCAAAAGATAAAGGTTTTGGACAGTGCCGGGATTTTTTACTTGAACATGGCTTTATGAATGTGGAACAGATACCTGTAGAATCAACAGCGACAGCAGCAATCTTGGCTGCAAAAGAACCAAACTCTGCTGCAATTTGTTCTCACATAGCTGCAAAACTTTATGGTGTTCCAACCCTTTTTGAAAATATAGAGGACGATCCTGACAATAAAACAAGATTTGTCATTTTGAGTGATTTTAAAAATGCAATCTCTGAGGATGATAAAACATCCATTTTGGTTCGTTTGGCAGATGGAGTTGAAGCTGGTTCTTTGGTGCGTTTTTTGGAAGATTTCAACAATGAGAAAATAAATCTTTCAAAAATAGAGTCTCGCCCTTCAAGAGATAAAAGTGGATTTGGGTATTGGTTTTTTATGGATTTTTATGGTCATATTGATGAGCAAAAAGTACAAAAGGCAATATCAAATCATATAGATGAAGTCACATGGCTTGGAAGCTATGCAAAAGGGGAATCATGAAATTTAATGCTACATTGGAAAATATAATAACATATGAAGCTGGAAAGCCAATAGAATTAGTTGTTCGTGAATTTGGTATCGAGCCAAAAGATATAGTCAAGTTAGCTTCAAATGAGAATCCGTTTGGATGTTCATCTAAGGTTAAAGAAGCAGTTGTAAATATTGTCTCTAAGATGGCTCTTTATCCTGATGATTCAATGTTTAAATTAAAGGATGCACTCGGTCAAAGATATAAAGTGCAAACAGATAATCTCATAATCGGCTCAGGAAGTGATCAAGTTATAGAGTTCGCTATTCATGCAAAAGCATCTTCTAAATCTAAAATATTGATGAACAGTATAACATTTGCAATGTATGAGATATATGCAAAACATGTAGGCGCAGAGGTTATAAGAACAGCTTCACAGGAGCATGATTTAGATGAGTTTTATGCACTTTATTTGAGAGAAAAACCTGAGATGATATTTTTGTGTACACCCAATAATCCTACAGGTGACGCAATAGATTCAAAAAAACTATTTGATTTTCTTTCAAAAATAGATTCTGATACTTTAGTTGTTGTCGATGGCGCTTACATGGAATATGCTATTGCAAAAGACGAAAATAAAAAAGTAGATCCAAAAGAGCTGATAGAAAAATTTGATAATGTCTTATATCTGGGAACTTTTTCAAAAGCTTATGGTCTTGGCGGCATGAGAGTCGGTTATGGAATCTCAAACAGTAAAATAATAAAAGAATTGTATAAATTAAGACCGCCTTTTAATATTACTACACTTTCTCTTGAAGCTGCAACTGTTGCAATCAACGATGAAGAATTTGTAAAAAAAAGCGTCATTAGTAATTTTGAGCAGATGAAACGCTATGAAGAGTTTGCAAATATTCAAAAAATAGATATAATAGAGAGTTATACAAATTTCGTAACATTATGCCTATCTGGCACACAAAATTCAACTAAATTATCTAATGAACTTTTAAAAAAAGGGATGATAGTCAGGGATTTAAGCAGTTATGGGATGAATGCAATAAGAGTGACTGTTGGCACTGCAGAGCAAAACAGTCGTTTTTTTGAACTTACTAAAGAGCTAATATAATTTAAAAATGGGAATCTAATGGATTTTAAAGTACTTTTTTCACAGTTAGTTATTTTATATGCAAAATTAAGTAAACAACAAAAAATTATTATTGCAGCAGCCATTGTCGGTATTGTAGCATTTTTGATTTTTATGGTTGTTTACACTGCCGGTAAAAGTGAAAATAATAGATATGAAGTTCTGTTTGATTCTTTGAGCTCAGAAGATGCTGCCAAGGTTATTGAACAATTAGAAAAAGATAATATTCCTTATGAAATAGCAGCAAATAATGTAATAAAAGTTCCTAAAAATATAGTCTATAAAGAAAGAATATCTATAGCTTCCTTAGGAATACCAAAGACAAGTGGAGTGGGATTTGAACTTTTTGATAAACAAGAGTTTGGAGCTACCAGCTTTGATCAAAATGTAAAATATCTTCGCGCTCTTGAAGGGGAACTTTCCCGCACAGTAAATGCTCTCGCACCAATAGAATCTGCAAGCGTAAGCCTCGCTATACCAAAAGACAGCCTTTTTGTATCCAAACAAGTTGAACCCAGTGCTTCAGTTATGGTGACTTTGGTTGAGGGAAGAGGTCTCTCATCTAAACAAATAAGAGGTATTAAAAATTTAATTGCCTCCTCTGTGCCTAAGCTAACGCCAGCAAGTGTTATGGTTGTTAGTAGTGACGGGGAAACCTTAGGGGATGAAGATGAGATGGCACAAATGGGTGAGTTGTCATCAGTTCAGCAAAAGTATAAGACAAAAGAAGAAAAGAAAAGACAACAAAAAATAATAGAAGTTATCTCCCCTTTTGTTGGAGGAACGAACAAAGTTGTTGCTCAAGTGACTATAGATTTTGATTTTTCTATTAAAAACTCAACGAGCGAATCGTATGATCCTGAAAATGTAGTAAGAAGTGAGCAAATCAGCGAAGAGAAAAAAGAGGGTGCCACTCCAGAACAAGTAGGCGGTGTACCTGGTACTGTTAGTAACATAGGTCCAGTCCAAGGTCTCTCAGATAAAAAAACAAGTGAAAAATATGAAAAAAATACAGGAACAACGAACTATGAAGTCGGTAAAACTGTGTCTTCTACAAAGTCTGAATTTGCAAGGATCAAAAGAATAACCGCAGCCGTTATGGTAGATGGAAAATATAAATTTAAACTTGATGATAAAGGAAGTGTCACAGAAGAGTTAGAATACAAGCCGCTTGATGAAACTGATTTGGAAGCAATTTCATCATTAGTAAGCAGTTCTATAGGGATTGATGAAGTAAGAGGCGATAAAATAGCTGTTAAAAATTTACAGTTCAAAAGAGAAGCTGGAACTGTTGGAACTGATGGTGTAAGTCAGGCTGTTAAGTTCAGTCAAACATATCTTGCTCCTTTTTCCGGAGCGTTTAAGTATATATTTGTTCTTGTATTATTACTTGTTCTTTATAAAAAAATCATCTCTCCATTTGCCGAGAAAATGCTTGAAATCTCAAAAGAGGAAGAAGAATTGCAAAGACCTGATCTTAATATAGGCGATGATAATGAAGAAGACCTTATTGAGAAAGTTCAAGCTATGAGAAAAAAAGTTGAAGATCAGCTTGGTGTTGGACAAGGTTTTAATGAAGACGAACTCAAGCATGAGGTTATATTAGAAAAGGTGAGAACAATGGCTGAGGATGGACCAGAAGCGATAGGCTCTCTTCTCCAAGCTCTTTTAACGGAAGAATCAACTGTACCAGGAAGGGATAAATAATGCCTTTAACTCAATCACAACAGGCTTCATTTGATGAGATGCCAATGGCAGAAAAAATAGCTATCCTATTGCTTATGTTAGGTGAAGATTCAACATCGGCTATATTCTCCAACATGAGCGTTGATGCAATTACGGAAGTGTCTAAATTTATTGCAAACAATAAATCGGTTGACAGGAATATTGGAACAGCCATACTGGAAGAATTTTACGCTATATTTCAATCTGGTCAATTTATGACTTCTGGCGGTATGGAATATGCAAGAGAACTTTTGTATCGAACTCTTGGCGCAGAAGAAGCAAAAAAAGTTATGGAAAAATTAACAAAGAGTATGCAAAATACTCAAAACTTTGCATATCTTTCTAAAATTAAGCCGCAGCAGTTATCAGACTTTATTGTCACCGAACATCCCCAAACAATTGCTCTTATTTTAGCTCACATGGAAGCTGGCGAAGCAGCAGATGTATTACAGTTTTTTCCAGATGATTTACGCTCAGAAGCTACCATGAGAATGGCAAGACTTGGTGATATCTCCCCCTCTGTAATTAAAAGAGTATCGGCAGTACTAGAATCTAAACTGGAATCACTTGCTTCATACAAAGTTGAAGTTGGTGGACCTAGGGCAGTTGCAGATGTGTTTAACCGTCTTGGTGCTAAATCTTCTAAAGCTACACTTTCTCAAATTGAACAAGTTGATGAAGAATTGGCAACTTTAATCAAAGAGATGATGTTTACATTTGAAGACATGGTTTCTTTAGATAAAATGGCAATTACAGAAACTCTTAAAGCAGTAGATAAAAAAGATCTAATGCTTGCACTAAAAAGTTCACCTGAGGAACTTAAAGAGAAGTTTTTCTCTGCCATGTCTGAGAGAGCTAGAGAAGCATTTGAAGAGGAAATGCAATTCCTTGGTGCAGTTAAGATGAAAGAAGTTGAGTCTGCACAAAGAAGAATTGTTGATGTCGTTAATTCATTGGCAGAAGCCGGAACAATCCAGATGGGTGCAGCTAGTGAAGAGATGGTGGAATAATTTTGGCAACTATAATAGCAAAAGATATGGCGTTTGGACATTCTGTAAATAAGTATAATTTTAAAGTATTATCTATGAATGGCTCCTCTTCTACACCATCTCAGGATAGAGAAAAAGACAATGCAGAAATTGCAGTAAAAAGTGAAGAACACGCTGTAAAAGATACTAAAGTAGATTCCAGTGCCTTGAGCCAAAATTCTAAAGACTCGTTAATTGAGTCTCTTATGAAAAAGACTGATGAGATGTCATCAAATTTTATTAAGCTTCAAATGAAACTCGAAGACAAAGAGTTAGAACATGAGGCAGAATTAAAAAGAGTAAAAGAAGAAGCTTTCAATGAAGGGATAAAAGAGGGAAAAGTTCAAGCATCTAAAGAAGGTGATACAAGCTATAAAAATGGTTTGTCCCAATTTTCAGCCTCAATCACTAGCTTAGAAAAAAGTGCAAAAGATTATGAGATAGCATTAGAGGGGATTAAAAGCCAATTAGTTACAGCAGCTATAGATATATCAAAAGAAGTGATCGATATTGAAGTGAGTCAATCTTCTCAAAAGATTGCAAAAGTTTTATCGGATGAGCTCATCAAAGAGTTGCAAAGTGCATCAAAGATTACACTTAAAGTAAATCCAAAAGATCATGGTCCTCTCTCTGAGCATGTTGGTTCGCTGAAACATATTGAGGTAGTTTCAGATAGTGCAGTGAGTGTTGGCGGTGTTATAGCCATAAGTGATGCCGGAAATATTGATGCTCAGATTTCAAAAAGATTTGAGCGGGTAAAAAGAGCGGCATTAAGTGAATAATATATCTATAAAAAGTATTAAATAAATGAATATAAAAACAAAAACAATAAAAGAATTAGAATTTTTATGTAAAGATATACGGGATGAGATTTTACGTGTAGTGAGTAAAAATGGCGGACATTTGAGTTCAACACTTGGTGCAACAGAAATTATCGTTGCCATGCATAAGGTTTTTGATTCTAAAATAGATCCTTTTATCTTTGATGTATCGCATCAAGCGTATGCTCATAAACTTTTGACGGGTAGATGGAATGAATTTGATACTCTTAGAAAATTTGGCGGCTTATGCGGCTATACGAAACCAAGCGAATCTGAACATGACTACTTTGTAGCGGGGCACAGCTCTACATCTATCTCTTTAGGTGTCGGTGCTGCTAAAGCTATCGCACTTAAGGGTGAGCAAGACGCCAGAATACCGGTTGTTATGATTGGTGACGGTTCCATGACCGCAGGTATGGTTTATGAAGCCTTAAATGAGCTTGGTGACAGAAAATATCCGATGGTAATTATACTTAATGACAATGAAATGAGCATTGCCAAACCAATCGGAGCAATAAGCAGAATGCTGAGTTCCGCAATGGCAGGTCCATTTTATCAGAGGTTTAAAAAACATACTGAAAATTTTGTAGATAATTTTGGCGAAGGTGCACACTATATAGCGAAGAAAATGGAGGAAAGCTTAAAGCTGATTACTCCTGGGATTATGTTTGAAGAGATGGGGATTGATTATATAGGACCGATTGACGGACATAATCTTAAGTCACTTATTGAAACGCTTGAACTGGCAAAAAATTTAAATAAACCGGTGATTATCCATGCACAGACAACTAAAGGTAAAGGTTATGAGATAGCTGAAGGAAAAGAGGAAAAATGGCATGGTGTCGGTCCGTTTGATATAGATAGCGGAAATTCATCAAAAAAAAGTTCTGCTAAAAGTGCAACACAAATATACACCGAGGCACTGCTTCATCTTGCTAAAAATAATGAAAAGATTGTTGGGGCAACGGCCGCAATGCCAAGCGGAACAGGTTTAACTGAACTTATGGAGGCTTATCCAAATAGATTTTGGGATGTAGCCATAGCAGAGCAACATGCTGTAACATCCATGTCAGCTTTGGCAAAAGAGGGGTTTAAACCATTCTGTACAATCTATTCAACTTTTTTGCAACGTGGGTATGACCAAGTTATACACGATACATGTTTGATGGATTTACCTGTTGTTTTTGCCCTTGATCGTGCCGGAATAGTTGGAGAAGACGGGGAAACACACCAAGGTGTTTTTGACATCAGTTTTCTAAGAGCCATTCCAAACATGACACTTTTTGCTCCTAGAGATGAAAAATCATTTCATCAGGCAATGGCTTTTGCATCAGA
>CALCGG010000155.1 GCA_937900945.1 uncultured Sulfurimonas sp.
CCTATTTTTGTACCGGCAAGTATGGCTACGCCTGCATCTAAAATACAGCCGTCTCCCATTGGGATTCCACATGTTGAGTTTGCACCTAGAAGAGTATTTTTACCGATAGATATAGGGTTGCCATCCGTTCCGCTAAGTACTCCTAAAATTGAAGCACCGCCGCCAACATCGCTTCCTGCTCCAACAATTGCAGAAGATGAGATTCTTCCCTCAACCATTACAGGACCTGTTGTGCCGGCATTAAAGTTGATATAAGACGCACCTGGCATAACTGTTGTACCGGCAGCTAACTGAGCACCAAATCTTACTTTGGAAGTATCAAGAATTCTAGTATTGTCCGCAGGGATGATGTGCTGTAAGAATCGTGGAAATTTATCTACGAAATCAATATGAGGATATTCATTTGCCAGTTTTAATTCGATTTCAAATTCACGAAGGTAGTCAAGCTCGATAGGCTGTCCATTTGACCAAGCAACATTCGGTAAAGCACCGAATGCACCATTTAAGTTTATCCCTCTAATCTCTACTTTTGCTTGAGACAACGCATATAATTTCAAGTAAGATGCTTCAACACTTTTTAATGGAGCATCTTCATAAATGAATGTAGCTTTAAATTCGCCTTCCAAACTTCCACTATTAATGATTTGAGCATAGAGCGCTGATACAACTTGAATATTTTTATGCGCATCACCATAAGCTTCATCAGAGTAGGGTGTAAAAGCAGCTAAACAGCTTTTTAAGAAGTTGAGATTAATATCACAAACGACTTCACTTTGAGTAAAATCTATGTTTACACCTTGTTCTGCTAATGCTCTGACAAAAATAGCTGCACTGCCAAAATTTTCATTCCAATTGATTATTGGGTATGTTGCCTGAAGAGTTTTATCTACATTGAGCTGACCCAAGTCCACTCTACATATACCAAATGCCAAAGGGTCTCTATATCCGTCAGTTGTTGATTTGATATCTTCTATTAACGCTTTAAAAGCATCTGTTGTTTGTATGATTTCCATGAATTCTCGCTTAAATAATTTATTATTGGAATTATACTTAAAAAATACTAATGACATTTTATATATACTCTGCAATCAATAAAGGGATTTCATGAACAAGTGGCTCGAGCTTTTAAAAAATAATGACTATTTAAATGTTAAAAAGTATATTAAAGATGGTGCTGATGTCAATGATGCAAATGAGAATGGTGAATCTGTTCTGGCATGTGCGATTAGAAGTTCCTGCGATAATGAGCTGTTGATGCTTTTGATTGATAATGATGCTGATATATTTGATTTTGATGAAGAAGGTGTCAGTATCTTTGATATGGCAATAACTTATAACAATATTGAAATGGTAAACTACTTGATAGAACATGGCATTGATGTAAATGAAACAAAGAGAAGAAGTGGGTTTACATCTTTAATGGCGGCTACATGCTATGGAAGGGTTGAAATTGCAAAGATTCTTTTGTCTCATGGTGCAAATCAAACTACAACAGACATAAAAGGCTTTACAGCTGTTGATTTTGCTAGAAAAATGAATAAAAAAAGTATTTTAGAATTATTAGATTATGACGAAAATAGCCCAAAGAATACAGGTTACGCGAGATAATCTCCTAAGAAGTCTGTCGTTATTTAAAAGAACAGTAAAGTTTCTATAGCTGTCTGCGCTATTCTCTTATATTTTAAATGTGTAATGTTGTTTATGTTTTATAATACTTTTTCCACTGGAAATAAATACAAATTTATAAACAACATATACACTAATTAACAGTAATAAAAGTACCAACAACCAAACTAACATAATAAAATCCTTAGTCTTTGATTATGTTAATATCGGTATAAGTATAATTTATATTAATCGAAATGTTATATTTATGGTATTGAGTTCTTCTATAAAGAGATTGAAATAGTTTTCCACTTCTTCTTTATCTTCACCGTTTAATGAAATCTCAACCATCGGTTTTTTATCTTTAAATATTGGCAAAGAAGACAGCTCTATATGTTTTGGAATTTTTTTCATGACAGAGATAAGTTTTTCTTCACTTGTATTTGCGAGCAGGGTGTACCTAAACTTTTGTTTGGATACTGAGAAAAATTTCTTGATTGCTTCTGCAACCATAGGATGCGCCATCTCAGGAAAACCCGGAACAAAAAAATATCTGTTTTTTAAGCTAAAGCCTGACATGTTGTTTACCGGATTGAAAAGTAAATCAGAATTCTCTGGGATTTCTGCCATGTGGATTCTATTTGGATAAGCTTCATCGCCAAATCTATCTATTATGTCCAACTTAAACTGTTCGTGAGTGACTAAAGGTTTGGATGTAAAAACGTCCGCAGAAATTTTTCTAGTTAAATCATCTGGAGTTGCACCAATTCCTCCAAATGAAAATAAAACTGAGTTTTTATCTGCTTTTACTAACTCAAAACAGTTTTTAATAAGTTCTTCATCATCCTTGATGATAAGTGAAGCAAACAACTCATGTTCATATTTTTTCAGTTCATCACGAACAAAAACAAAATGTTTATCTTCTCTTCTTGCATTTAATATCTCTGTACCGATTATGATTGTATAAAAATTCATGTTTCAACTTTTTTCTAAATTATAGTATTATTGCATAAATAAAATACAAAAGGTACATGCTATGTCACAGGCAGAAAAATTAGAAGAGTTATTAACAAAAATTGTTATCCCTGATATTGATGAAAGACTAGATGAAATTTTTGCAGAGATTGCAGATAGCAAAGAAGCAAGCGATGACGCAAAAGAAGAGATAGAAGAACTCCGTGAATTTAAAGCTGACTTGCAAGATGTTTTAACTGATTTGGAAAATGGTGATATCGATGAAGATGAATGTAAAGAACTTATCGATGATATCTTAGAAGCTCAACAAGGTGAAGAAGAAGATTTCGGATTTATCGAAGAAGCGTAATTTTCACGATTTTTTACACATGCTCTCATAACATGTGTAAAAAATCACAACACTACTCAGCTGTAGCTTCGTTAATAGACTGCTTTGTAGAATGCCAAGCTTTGCTTGAGTCCTCTTTAACGCCTTCCCATGTAGCAGAACATCCGCTAGTAAACAAAATAGCACCCAATACAGCCGACAATATAAAAAACTTTTTCATTATAACTCCATTTATATTTTGATTTAACGAAAGTCATATACAGTCGTTAAAACTTTCCTACATTTAGATATATAGAAAATAGGAAGTATAATATCACGAAAGAGTTAATTTCAAAATAACAGTATATGTTTTAAAGTAAATTATGAACTTATAATAACAATATTTTATAATAAATTAAGCTATACTGTATTAGAAATAATTATTTAGAATACTACTAGTATAGGAATATCAAGATGTTAAAAGCTAAACTAGATAAAAACTTTACTACGCTCAATCTCAAACCAAAACTTATTCTTCTGGCTGCGATTAGTCTAGCGGGTATGTTGATAGTGCTTATGCTTTTTCTTAATGCTATTACAAAAAGTCTTTATTATGAACGTGAAATGCAGACGCACCAGCTTATTGAAACGGGTAATAGCGTCATAAAGCATTTTCATAATCTTCAGGTGAATGGTGAACTTAGCAAAAGTCAGGCACAAAACAGGGCTATGGATATTCTAAGGTCTACAACATATGGTGACAATGGCTACTTCTGGATTAATGACACTAACGGCATCATGCTTATGCATCCGTACACTCCCGAATATATAGGCAAGTCAATGTTGGAATTTACGGACAAAAACGGTAAAAAGTTTTTTGTAGATATTGTAAGAGTTGCTAAATCAGGTGGCGGGCTAGTTGAATATTATTGGCCAAAACCAGGTTTTAAAGACGCTAAGCGCAAGCTTTCGAATGTCATTCTTTTTAAACCATGGGACTGGGTACTTGGTACTGGTATTTATCTAGATGATATTGAAAATGAGATTAAACTAGTTTCTTATCGCGCTTTGTGGATTATAGTAATAGTCTTTATCTTGATAAGTTTGGTCTCAATGTATGTGTCTAAGCACTTTTTGAATGAAATGTGTGAATTAGCACAACATGATCCATTGACATCTCTTCAAACAAGACGCTCTTTATCCGAAGAAATTCCAGGATTTATTTCAAGTCATGACAGAAAAATAAAAGAAGTTTTAGCTGTGATTTTTCTTGATATAGACTTTTTTAAAAAAATCAATGATACATATGGACATTCATACGGAGATAAAGTTTTAGCGCAGGTCGGTAAATCAATTCTTCAGTCAATACGACCAAATGATATTGGAGTACGTTTTGGCGGTGAAGAGTTTGTTATCATCATGCTATGCGATAGTGAGAATGAAGCGGTAATAGTTGCTTCACGCATACGAGAAGCTGTAAACAAAGTAAACTTTGAGTATAAAAATAAAAGTTTTTCTATAACTCTAAGTGGCGGTATTGCAATTAGAAGTGAAGGTGAAGTTTTTGAAGACTTGTTACAGCGTGCAGACAATAATCTTTATAAAGCTAAAGAAGCAGGGCGAGATCGTCTCTGCTATTAAATAAAAGATTAGTTGACTTTTACTTATTAGCTAATTTTAACTTCCTTTATATATAATACTATCATTAAAATCAATAGGATAAATATGAGAATAATATTACTGGGAGCTCCCGGTGCCGGAAAAGGTACTCAGGCTCAATTTTTAACGAAAAAATATAACATCCCTCAAATCTCTACAGGCGACATGTTAAGAGCAGCTATCAAAGCCGGTACAGAAATGGGTAAGATGGCTAAAGCGGCTATGGATGCCGGTCAGCTTGTAACCGATGAAATTATCATAGGTCTTGTAAAAGACAGAATTGCTGAGGATGATTGTAAGAACGGTTACCTTTTAGACGGTTTTCCTCGTACACTTCCTCAAGCTGATGCTGTTACAAACGCAGGTATTGCTATAGACGCAGTAATCGAGATAGATGTTCCAGACTCAGAGATAGTAACTCGTATGGCTGGCCGTCGTGCACACTTGGCATCTGGCAGAACTTACCACCTTGTTTACAATCCGCCAAAAGTTGAAGGCAAAGATGATTTAACTGGTGAAGATTTAGTTCAACGTGATGATGACAAAGAATCAGTAGTACTTGACAGACTCAAAGTTTACCATGAGCTTACAAGCCCGCTTATAGGTTACTACAAAGAACTGGCTTCTAAAGTAGACAGCCTGACTTATATAACTGTTGACGGTACGGCAGATATTGCTGATGTTGAGACGGCTATTGTTTCTAAACTAGGTTAATAACTACTCTGCATGTAAGTGTCCAGAATCATTCTGGATACTGCATTATATATTAGACTTTACGAAACTTCCCATCTCAGAAACTATCTCTTCTATAGTTCCTTCGCCAGAAATTACATGTAAAAGATTTTTAGCGCTGTAAAAAGCTTGTATCTCAGCTAGAGGTTCTGTGTAAACTTTCATACGGTTGTCAAACACTTCCGTGTTGTCATCAGCACCGCGGGCACGACCTAGAACTCTGTCGCGAGCGGTTTCTTCGCTTACATGTACTTCTATGACGCTTGTAAGTTCAAGTGATGAGTCACCATGTAGATATGCATCTAAAGCATTTAACTGCTCCATGCTTCTAGGGTAGCCATCTATTATGATTATGTCTGTAGGGGCATTCTTAATAGCGTTTGTAATCGTTTTTATAGCTACTTCGATAGGAACGATAAGACCTTTTGACATGTAAGAGTTTAACTCTACGCCAATTTCACTACCGCTTGCAACTTCTGCTCTTAACATGTCGCCGGTAGAGTAGTGTGTTATCTCATCATTTTGTTCTGCAATTAATTCTGCATCTGTAGTCTTACCGGAGCCTGGAGCTCCGATAATTAAGAATAACTTCTTCACTATGCTTTAGTCTTTTCTCTTAGTCTTATGTGTAAATCTCTCAGCTGATTAGCATCAACAGGACTTGGTGCTTTTGTAAGAATACAAGAAGCTTTTTGTGTTTTAGGGAATGCTATTACGTCACGAATACTTGATTTTTTCGAGATTAACATCATCATTCTATCAAAACCTAATGCAAAACCACCATGTGGAGGTGCTCCAAATTTAAGAGCGTCAAGCAAGAAACCAAACTTCTCTTGCGCTTCTTCTTCGCCTATTCCAAGAAGTCTGAAAACTTCTTCTTGAACAGCTTGTTTATGTATACGGATAGAACCACCGCCAAGCTCAGTACCATTTAGAACGATATCGTAAGCTATAGACTCAATGTCTTCTACATTTTCTTTGTCTGTGTCTTTAGGCATAGTAAATGGATGGTGAAGTGCTTTGACTCTTCCATCTTCAACTTCGAACATAGGGAAATCAACTACCCATACAAATTCGAATGCATCTCTGTCTAAAATATTCATCTTTTCATGTTCTGCTAAGAAAATTCTTAATCTTCCCATGTAGTCAAGTACAGTTTTCTTATCGCCTGCACCAAAGAAGACAACGTCACCAACTTCAAGCTCAGTTCTTTCTATGATAAGTGCAATATCTTCTTCGGTGAAGAATTTAACAAGTGGACCTTTTAGACCATCTTCTTTCATCTGGAAATAGCCAAGACCGTGAGCACCAAATTTGCGTACGAAGTCTTCAAAAGTCTTCATCTCTCTTTTTGAGAATATAAGGTCAGCGCCTGGAACTTTAAGGGCTTTAATACGGTTTGTATGAGGAGCTTTTGCTACGTTTGTAAAGATTTCATTATCACATCTTGAGAAGATGTCTATAACGTCAACCATTTTAAGGTCATATCTTAAGTCTGGTTTATCAGAACCGTACCATTCCATAGCATTATTGTGAGTGATGCGGTTAAAAGGTGGCTTAATCTCAACACCGGTCGCTTTGAACATTGCTACAAGTAAATCTTCTGCTACTTTTATAACATCTTCTTGGTCACAAAAGCTCATCTCAACATCTATTTGAGTAAATTCAGGCTGACGGTCAGCTCTTAGATCTTCATCACGGAAACATTTTGCTATCTGGAAGTAGCGGTCAAATCCGCCAACCATTAAAAGTTGTTTAAAAAGTTGCGGTGATTGAGGAAGAGCATAGAACTCGCCGTCATGTACACGAGATGGAACTAAATAATCTCTAGCACCCTCTGGAGTTGATTTCGTTAAAATCGGAGTTTCAACTTCCAAGAAACCAAGTTCATCAAGTATGTTTCTTGCTGCGATTGCCGCTTTTGAGCGAAGACGAAATGTTTCGTACATGTCAGGGTCACGAAGTTCTAAATAACGGTACTTCAGTCTCGTCTCTTCACCAACATTTTTATCACCGATAACAAACGGCATAGGAGCAGCTTTGTTCTCAATGATTAGTTCATATACAACTATTTCAATAGCACCGGTTTTAAGTCTAGGATTTACTAAACCCTCACCACGAAAACGAACTTTACCTTTAGCGATAAGAACAAATTCATCACGGACACTGTCTGCCATTTTATGAGCTTGTTCGCTGTCTGCAGGATCACAAACAAGCTGAATCAAACCGGTTTTATCTCGTAAATCAATAAAAACAATACCGCCATGGTCTCGATTATTATTAGCCCAACCAGTCAGAACAACGTCTTGACCTACATTTTTTTCACTTAAATCTGTACAATAATGAGTTCTCATATAAATAGAGTCCTATAAAAAATTTTTGCGATTATAACCAAAAACTACTTATAGTTAAATTTACAAAGAACTTATGATGAACAAAAAGTGAAAGTTATGATGGTATCATACGTTTGATGCATTTAATAAATATAAAACGAAAAACAATAGGATGAAAGACATGAATGAAATATCCTTAGCTTTGTCCGGAGGAGCTGCAAGAGGGGCTTACCATCTTGGAGTATTACATTTTTTGGACGAGCAAAACATCAAAGTAAAAGCGATTTCTGCTACTTCTATCGGGGCTATTATCGGGGCAAGCTATGCTTCTGGAGTAACTCCAAAAGAGCAATTGGAAATTTTTAAATCAAAAGAGTTTAAAGATATTTTCTCGCTTAATCTTTTTGGAGGTTCTTTACTAAAAGTGAATCATAAAGCAAAAATATTAGAAAGATTACTTCCTGTGAAAAATATAGAAGATTTAAATATACCGCTACATGTAACGGCTGTTGACATACAAAGCGGTGAAGAGATATGTTTTCGCAGCGGCAATACGGAACAGATATGTTTAACATCATCCGCACTTGTTCCAATTTTTGCTCCGGTTGAGTATGATGGTAAAAGATTGGTTGATGGCGCCGTAATAAACCACATGCCAATAGAGCCGCTCAAACAATATCCATACAAAATAGTAGGAGTTAATCTACTTCCCATATATCCTCAAAAGATAACTAACAGTATATTCTCAAATTTTAAAAGAACTGTATCTATTAGAGCTTATAAAATAAGTACTGCATCCCAAAATTTATGTGATATTTACATCAGCTCGCCAAAGCTGAAAAACTATTCGATTTTTTCTTTAAAACATCTTGATGAGATATTTAAGTTAGGGTATGAAGATGCTTCCGTTTTATGGAAGTAGGGCTTGAGCGGAGAGAATAAATCATCTCCCCCTGTCACCTTTACGTCCATCATCTTTGTTGGACTTTCTCTCTTTGCTAGACACTCTCTCTTGATGAACCGTACGTCCAGAGTCTTTGTTAGACATTCTCTCTCTGTTGGATATTCTTTCTTGATTAACTACACGTCCATTATCTCTGTTTGACATTCTTTCTTTGTTAACCAAACGTCCAGAGTCTTTATTGACTATACGTCTATTGCTTTCTTGCTCTTTGGTTCTATACTGATACGAAGTGCCTGAGCGCTTCATAGTTTCATGTCTTTCAAAATTATCATAATTAATAAATCTTCGATCCATTAATCTTTGTGCATGTTGACGCTGTTGAATTTTAGAATGTCTCAAGACTCTCGGGTTATCGAAACGAATATAGTTTTTCCAGGAAACAGTTCTATTTTTTGTATAGATTCGACGATGAACATAAACAGAGTTATATCTAGGTACATTTATATAGACATCACGAAGATGCCAGTTAAACACACCCCACATTATGTCGCCAACAAAGATTCCCATCGAAAATCCGAAGTGGATTCCAGGTGCCATGTAGAAATATGACGGATAATAATAAAATGGCAAATATGCAGGATACATCCATGGTCCATAAACATACACCGGGTTGTATACAGGTACATAAACAGTCTGTGGTGATCTGGACTCGATGACTACAGCCTCGGCACCCTCGCTGTCTACGACTTCTACTTTTTGCTCTTTTGAACTTTTCAGGTTACCTGCATCTTTAGCTTTTATACGCAAGCGCTGTACGCTGTCCATGATCTGATCCGGCTGGGCTAAAAAAGCATCACCGAGCTGTTGAACCCAATAGGTTTTTTTGCCCATCATGTCAAGAACCTGAGGAAAGGCTACCAGAGAAGAAACACTCGGATCCCAGTTTTTATCTGCAACTGCTTCTACTGCTTCTTGACCTTCCAATGCTGTGTTATGCTTCGACCATCGGACAGCCTCTTCAACCTGAGCAGGGTAGGTTGATGCAATCAAGATCTGCGAGAGTAGTGAATCTGGATAGAGTGCAATAGGTGCCATCATCTGATCCATCTCCTGCTGCGAAAAATCCTTCTCTGCAGCCATAAGACTAAAAGGCAAAAGCGATAACAATAAAACAATAAGTATCTTTTTCATAGTCGAACTCCTTTATGTTTATAATTATAATATTAACATAAAAATTATTTTCCAAAGTTAAGCGCAGGACATGATAAATCTGGACTAAGGAGTTTATCAGACTGTAATGAGCAAAAGCAAAAGCATGAGTCCATTAGACTTTTAATAACAAAATTGTATAATCTAGAAAATTATTTTATGAGAGAGACAGTATGCAAAGCAGTAGCATAAAAAAAGTTGGCGTTGTTTTACGACCATCTACGCCGGAACTTAAAAGTAGTTTTTTTACACTTGAGAGAATTTTTAAGAAACATAACATAGAAGTTTACATTGAAAGTATAAGTGCCGGTATGATTGATGTCATGGGTATGGAGTTTGAACTTTTATGTAAGACATGTGACGTGCTTGTGACTCTTGGCGGTGATGGAACTCTTATCTCTACCGTCAGGCGTTCTTTTGCTTATGATATTCCTGTTTTTGGAGTCTATGCCGGAACGCTTGGTTTTTTGGCAGATGTCAGCATGGACGAGCTTGACGAATTTGTAGAAAATCTGACAACTGGGCATTATCGCGTGGATGAGCGTTCAGTACTTGAAGCGAGAGTTAACAAAGACGGACAAGAGATACACATGTATGCTTTTAATGACATAGTTTTAACGCGTCCATCCATTTCAAATATGATAAATATAGAAACGCTCATCGACGGAAAAGCTTTCAATACTTACTATGGAGACGGCGTAATAGTCGCAACTCCGACAGGCTCAACCGCTTACAATCTCTCTGCCGGCGGTCCTGTACTCTTTCCTTTAACACATGTTTTTACGCTGACACCGATTTGCCCGCATTCGCTTACTCAAAGACCGGTTGTGCTTCCCGGAACTTTTACGATTGAGATGAGAACGCCGAAGAACAGAGCTTTGATGATTATCGACGGGCAGGACATGCACGAGTTTGAGCAGGGTGAAAGTGTGCATATACGTCTGGCTGCAAAAACTGCAAAGCTTATCCATAGGGAAGAATTCAACTATTTTGATGTACTGAAAGAAAAACTTCGCTGGGGGGAATAGGGCACAATTTAATTTGTGAACACTTTTTGCTTTTTCTCATTTGATTCACATCTTTTCTTTGTTACGATACTTCTAGACTAAGGATATGTCATGAACAATGGTTTAATTCGAGTTGATGTCGTCTGCACCCACAATCCAAAAGTTAATCAGAATATACGCTTCCTCAAAATGGTGAAAATCAATCTAATGCTTAATGACAAAGGAGGCTGATCCTTCGTTTGGCAAATAAATTCAGATTGGGCAGTTACATTTTTGTTGTTTACTGCCCAAGATTTAAACTAAACAAATTCTTTACTCTCAATCTTGTGAGCTACGCCGACAGCTTTGTTGTAAAGCACTCCGTCATAAGTGTTTAAAGCACTTACCATAACAGGTTTTTCTTGCCAGACATGTTCAGCCCCATAACGAGCCAGCTCTTTGATATACGGCAGTGTTGCATTTGTCAGAGCATAAGTCGAAGTGCTCGGGTAAGCCCCTGGCATATTGGAAACACAGTAGTGAACTATCCCTTTTTCTACAAAAGTCGGCGCAGAGTGTGTTGTGGCATGTGAGCTCTCAAAACATCCGCCTTGGTCAATTGAAACATCCACTAAAACACTTCCTTGTTTCATTTTAGAAAGCATATCTCGTGTTATGAGTTTCGGTGTTTTAGCTCCGTGGATGAGTACCGTTCCTACAATTATGTCTACATGTGGAAGTAAAGACGCTATTGCTTCACTGCTGCTGTAAAGAGTGGCAACATTCGCTGGCATTACGTCATGAAGATAATGCAGCCGTTTTGCATCAACATCTAAAATAGTCACATCTGCACCTAAGCCTGCCGCAACCTCTGCCGCGGCTTTACCGGCGACGCCTCCGCCAAGCACCATCACTTTTGCGCGAGCCGTTCCAACAGTACCGCCGATAAGTAATCCGCTTCCACCCTGATAGCGTCCCAGATGAACAGCACTCATTATCGCTGCCATCTTGCCTGCCACTTCACTCATGGGCTCTAAAAGTGGTAAACGACCTTCAACCTCTAAAGTTTCATAAGCAAATGCGCGGATTCCCTTTTCGAGTAAAAAATGCGTCAGTATTTCATCTGCAGCAAGATGTAAGTATGTAAATAGTGTTTGATTAGGTTTAAAAAGGGCATATTCCTCAGCAACAGGTTCTTTTACTTTGACAATCATATCTGCAAGACTAAAAAGCTCAGAAGCACTCTCTAAAAGTACAGCTCCTGCCGCTTTATAATCAGCATCACTGAAACCGCTTCCTTCACCTGCATGAGTTTGTACATATACTTTATGATTTTCTGCAACTAACTCTTTTACACCCGACGGTGTTACTGCAACACGATATTCATCTGTTTTAATCTCTTTAGGTACGCCAATAATCATCTTATCTCCTGTGACTCTATCTTGTTAGGCATTTTACTGAATATTTAAATCGTATTAATACTAATCGTCTATTAAAATATGACCAATATAAGCAAAAATTCCTATCATTATTCCCGTAAATAACTGAGCATGCACCAGATATGAGAACTTTTTTAATTTTTCTGGCGTGT
>CALCGG010000156.1 GCA_937900945.1 uncultured Sulfurimonas sp.
AAGCGCGAGAATGTTGATGGATACTCATCCCGATACTGCAAAATACACACTCATAAGTATGTCCGCAATCGCCGCATATCAGATATTTAAAATTAGCACGGGTTGGAAGAAAGACTATCGCCTGCTCTTTTGCCTTTAATGTGTCATGTAAAGTATTTAAAATCAAAGGTGAAAGCGTTTCAATACTTTTTTCATATACAAACTCTTTGTTTGAGCTAAAATGACCACCTTTGAGTCTGGCATATGGAAATTTAGTAAATGTGTTCAGCGATGGCGTTGCACTGCCTAAAACCACGGGAATATCATAAAGTTTTCCCATGTAAATAGCTATATCTCTGGCATTGTATCGTGGACGCGAAGATGACTTATAACTGTCATCATGCTCCTCATCAACGACAATCAAACCAAAATTTTCCAAAGGCACAAAAAGAGCTGAGCGTGGACCTGCAACAATGTAGGCAGTTCCGTCATAAATCTTTTCAAGTGATTTTCTTTTTTGTAAAGGGGTAAGTTTTGAATGCCACATGACAACTTTTTCGCCAAAATGTTCTTCTAATCTTTTGCTCATTTGAGGAGTCAGCGAGATTTCAGGCATAAGAAAAATCGAGCGTTTCCCCTGTGCAATCATCTGCTCAAAATACTTCATATATATCTCAGTTTTTCCACTTCCCGTGTCGCCAAAAAGAAGTGAAGTTTTGTGTTGCTGTAGAAATTGTAAAGCTTCATTTTGTTTGGCAGATAATTCTATCTGACTAGGAAGCATCAAAGCGAACTCGTCCACCTCGTTCCCAAGCTGAGCTTGGGAATGCATACATGTAGCATAAGGAGTCATCAAAGCCAACGCCTCACCCAAAGATGAAAAATAATAAGTAGAGATAAACTGAGCCAAAGCAATCTGCTTGTTTGAATAACTAAAATCAAAAACTTCTAAAATCTCGTTTGTTTTAAAGTCAGGCGCTTCACATGTAGAGATAATGACGCCCTCAAAGATTCTATTCCTTACATGAACACTCACTTGAGTGCCTACTGCAAGAGTTTGTAATGAGTAGTATGTAAAAGGCTCAAGAGGAGAGCCTAATAATGAGATAGTATAGTAGTTTATC
>CALCGG010000157.1 GCA_937900945.1 uncultured Sulfurimonas sp.
TTTGTTGCTATTAGTTCCAACTCCGATTGGAAATATTGGCGACATGTCGCTTAGAGCTATCGAAGCTCTAAGTGGGGCTGATGTACTGCTTTGTGAAGATACCCGCGTTACAAAAAAACTTATCCACATTCTAAAAGAGCGATACAATACCTTCTTTAAAGAAAATCAGAATTTTATATCACTTCACTCACATAATGAAAAAGATTTTGTTGAAAAATTAGAGCCATCTTTTTTTGAGCAAAATGTTGTTTACGCAAGTGATGCAGGTATGCCCGGTGTGAGCGATCCCGGTCAAGGTTTGGTGAGATACTGCATCGATAATAATGTGGACTACGATGTGCTTCCTGGAGCAAATGCTGTTTTGACTGCTTTTGTTGCGAGTGGTTTTGTAGAAACACAAATGCTGTTTTTAGGTTTTTTGGATCATAAGGGAAGCAGTAGAAGTGCTGGTTTGCAAGAAGCACTTCACAATGGATATACGACTGTACTTTATGAATCACCTCACAGACTAGAAAAGTTGCTTTTAGAGATAGACAAGGAAGAATCAACAAGAAATATTTTTCTGGCAAAAGAACTTACTAAAAAGTTTCAGAATTATTTTCATGGCACTGCTAACGAGATTTTAAAAACATTAAATGGAAATTTTAAAGGTGAATGGGTTGTTGTAATCCAAGCGAGTAAACTCCATGCAAGCAGTGCAATAAGTCAAAATGATATATTGGAACTAGATTTGCCAAAAAAGACTCAAGCTAAGCTTATTAGTAAAATTACAGGTGAAAATATTAAAGCTTGCTATCAAAGACTTTTAGAACTATAATTTTTAAAAAAAAAGCCTTTTTTTATCCAACATACCTCTTTAATCACTTTTTTTAGCTAAAATACCGCCATGTTAATATATGCAAAACAACCAGTAAATTATGTAATAGAAAATTATCCAAATAAAATAAAAACTCTCTATCTTGCCAAAGAGCTTGAAAAAAAAGAGTATTCCCGTTTGATGAAAATGGGTTTTGAGGTAAAGCGGATTCCGCCTGAGGCTGCACAGAAAATGTGTAAAAATGCAAATCATCAAGGGTTCTTGGCAGAAGTTGATGACTATGAACTTCATCCTTATAAATCTTTTTTAAATAAAGACTTTATCTTAGTTCTGGCAAATTTAACTGATGTTGGAAACATCGGTGCGATTGTTAGAAGCGCTTATGCTTTAGGCGTTGATGGAATTATAGTAAGTGGAATAAAAAATTTAGCGATAGAACCGGTTCTCAGAACGAGCACCGGAGCATTATTTGATATGCCCTTAGCCTTGGAACACAATATACTTGATGTTTTAAATGATTTTAAAACATCCGGTTTTACACTCTACGGTGCCGACATGGGCGGAGAGGATATACGAGATGTTAAAGTAGAACAAAAACGAGTGTTAGTATTGAGCAGCGAAGGGGAAGGCCTGACTGCCCGTGTGCGCTCAAAACTTGACAAAGTTGTCGGTATAAAAATGCTGCACGAATTTGACTCGTTAAATGTAAGTGTGGCCGGAGCTATTTTAATTGATAGGATGAGAATATGAGTGATGGATTTGACAAGTTAAAAGAAGTTGGTGCTCAAGCAATACATGAAAAAACGCACATAACAAGAGAACATGTACAAGCCATTCTGCACGATAGTTTTGAAGGTATGAATAAAGTCCAATTTTTAGGTTTTATTTCTATACTCGAGAGAGACTACGCTGTAAACCTGAATGATCTCAAAATAAGAGGTTTAGATTATTTTTTAAATATCACATCTAAAAATCAGCAAAATAGCAGCGTATTTATAGAAACAAAATCTAAAACAAAAAATACACCCTATATCATAATGGCTTTACTCGTTTTGGTGATTACGGCTTTTTTTATTTTCAATAAAACTTTTTCTACTGAAGAGGGAAAAGTTCAAGAGATCAATAATGATGCAATAGAACATATAAAAAATAACCTCTTGCCGGAAGCTGTATCAGGCGTAGAAACAAACAGTTCTGCAATGGATGAAAACAGCTCAACATCAGATGAAAACAATTTAATCGAAGATGAACATGTAGCCATTAAAGATGAGTTAATTGCTGAGAAACAGGTAGAGCCAAAATCTCCGGAGGCTGTAACTACTTTTAAAGTTATACCCAATGCAAAACTTTGGATGGGCTATATAGATTTAAAGGAAAATAAAGCATATCAGAAACTTTTTTCAAATGAATTCTCTTTAGACACAGGAAAAGACTGGCTTTTATACCTTGGACATGGAAATGTGAACTTTGAGATTAATGGAAAGATTTTACAATACAACTCGAGAAAAAATCTTAAACTTTTGTATAAAGATAATAATCTAACAGAAGTTAGCAATACAGAATTCAATATTTTAAAAAAAGATCATAAATGGTAAAAATTTTCTTCAGCCTCTTCTTGATTATTTCCTTCGCTTTTTCGAGCACAATAGCAGAAGACGATATTTTGACTCAGAAGATTAAAAAGCTGATAGATAAAAGTGTCTATGATAAGAATGAAGCATATATAAATATTATTCTTTCTCCAAAATCAGATTATATTATAGGCAATAGAGTAGATTCGGTAAAAGTAATAGCAATACTCAAAGAAAATGGTTTATTAAACCTTTTTTTCAAAAAACCCAGTGAGCTAAAGCTCAGTTTTAAAACAAGCGGCTCACCTCTATTCTTTGTAAAAATAATGGGTGATACGCTTAGAAATATAGGTTATTATCAATATGTTACAAAAGAGTCGAATTTAAATAGTTCTGAGTTTAGCTGGAAAATCACGCTTAATTCAGAATATGCGACTGATCCGCTTATTTTACAAAGAGAACTTAAAAAGAGTGGATGTAATATTGTAGATGTGCAGAGAAACTCATCTACTGACTGGTCTTACAGCATAGATATGAGTAATGGATATCTCAATATTAAAATCCTTCAGGCTTTAGAAGAAGTGCAGCTAAAAAGGTCACTTTACGCACACTGGCTTGATGTTTCTAAAGTAAATCAACTAAAGATATCATCCTCCGCAAGAAATGACTGGTATCCCTATATCTCTTATTTTGATAGTTCTCTGCACCTCTTAGAAGTTTTTAAAAGTGATCAAAAAACGTTTAAAACAACTGTTAATATTCCGGCAAATGCGAAATATATGAAAATCTCAGATTTATATACACTTAAAAATATTAAAGATACTTTGACTCTAAATCCAATAGGTTCAAGATAGTAGTAACAATTATTTCATTCTCAATAATTTTTTGCTAAAATGTCACCAATCTTATACCCTTAAAAAATCAGGAAACAAAATGTTTGATGAAATCGAATTTGATAGAATAAAAAGACTTCCAAAGTATGTATTTGCGGAAGTTAATGAGCTAAAAATGGCTGAAAGAAGAGCTGGCGCTGACGTAATCGACTTTTCTATGGGTAACCCTGATGGAGATACTCCTGAACACATACGTGAAAAGTTGGTAGAATCGGCGCAAAAAACAAAAACGCATGGTTATTCAACTTCCAAAGGGATTCCAAAACTTCTTGCTGCAATAGCTGGCTGGTACAAGCATCGTTATGGGGTTGACTTGGACCCAATGACCGAATGTGTAGCCACTATGGGTTCTAAAGAAGGTTACGCACACTTAGCGTATGCTATTACAAATCCTGGAGACACAACTGTTGTCCCAGACCCTACTTATCCTATTCACTCCTATGCATTTATCTTAGCGGGTGGAAATGTTGTGAAGTTTGGCTTAGAATTTGATGAAGATTATAAGGTTGATGAACCTAAATTTTTTGAAAATTTAGAAAGAGTTTTTAAAGAAACAAGTCCTAGACCAAAATATGTTTTAGTGAACTTTCCTCATAATCCAAGCACTGCTACAGTTACACAGGACTTTTATGTGAAACTTGTAGCTATGGCTAAGAAAGAGAGATTTTATGTTATCTCTGATATAGCTTATGGAGATATATCTTTTGGCGGTTATGTAACGCCTTCAATCATGAGTGTAGAAGGAGCTAAAGATGTTGCTGTTGAATCATTTACACTTAGTAAGAGCTACAATATGGCAGGCTGGAGAGTTGGTTTTTTTGTTGGAAATAAAAAACTCATAGGTGCTCTTCAAAAAATTAAATCATGGTTAGATTACGGGATGTTTACCCCAATCCAAGTTGCAGCTACAGTTGCGCTTAACGGTGATCAGCAGTGTGTAAAAGATATTGTAGACAAGTATGACCATCGTCAAGACATATTGCTTGACGCGTTTGAGCGTGCTGGCTGGCACATAAGAAAAAATCAGGCAACTATGTTTGTTTGGGCAAAAATACCTGATTGTGCAATACATCTAGGTTCATTAGAGTTTTCAAAAAGACTTTTAAAAGAAGCACAGGTTGCAGTAGCACCAGGAATAGGTTTTGGTGAGTACGGAGAGGGTTATGTTCGTATCGCTTTAATTGAAAATGATAACCGCATCCGTCAGGCAGCTAGAAACATCAAAGAATTTTTAAAACAATTTGAAGAGAAA
This sequence comes from uncultured Sulfurimonas sp., assembly GCA_937900945.1. Classification (GTDB taxonomy): domain Bacteria; phylum Campylobacterota; class Campylobacteria; order Campylobacterales; family Sulfurimonadaceae; genus Sulfurimonas. Next base: position 4,534 of record CALCGG010000157.1, read on the forward strand.
AA
>CALCGG010000158.1 GCA_937900945.1 uncultured Sulfurimonas sp.
TAACTACCTATTAACACAACTGCTATAAACAGTATCCCCCACGTTTTTAAACTAACAGGCTTAACATTTAAAACTGACTGCATAAATGCTTTTGAAAAGTATCTGTCCAGAGGAGGGGTGATGTCCAGCAAGAATCAATTATCTCTTAAAAATACAACCAAAGAGAAACTAAATCCGTCTCTTTATGAAAAAGCAGAAAAAATATTGCAGCTTAAAGAGGAAACTCGAGTAAATTCCGACAAAAAATATTCCCTTCTTGAAATGCAAGAGATATGTCACGATTTAGAAGTGCATGAAATTGAATTAGAGATGCAAAACGAAGAACTGATCCACACATATCAGGAATTGGATAATTCAAACAAGCGTTATTTTGACTTTTATAACTTGGCGCCCGTTGGATATTTAACACTGAGTGAGGAGGGACTGATTCTTGAGGCCAACCTTACATCTTCAACATTACTGGGAATAAGCACACAAATCCTTATTCAAAAGCCGGTTTCACATTTTATCCTTCAAGAGGATCAGGATATTTACTATCTTTACAACAAAAGTTTTTCAGATCAAACAAAACAGCCTTCTTGTGAATTGAGAATGTTGCATTCTGATGGCACATCATTCTGGGTACAGTTGGAGAGCAGTACTCAAAACTCTGATGGTATTGTGCTACATCGACTTATAATCAGTCCTATTAACGAACGAAAGAAAGCCCAAGAGGAACTGCGTATTGCCGCCATCGCTTTTAAATCTCAAAACGGAATGGCAATCACTGATGCAGATGGTATAATTGAGAGGATTAATCCTGCTTTTACAGCCCTCACAGGATACAGTGAAGAGGAAGCTGCCACTTTAGCCAATCAACTGGGTGAAAAAATATTTGAATCGATGCAAAAGCCTTTTTTTCTCAAAACACGTGATTATTATGCTCAAATGAGTATTGGGGTAACTCTTTTGAATAGTGACGATACGGTAGAAGATTTATTTAAACACGCTGACATCGCTTTGTATCAGGCTAAAAACTCAGGACGTAATACCTTGCGTTTTTTTGATCCGACGATGCAAGCAACTTTAGACCTGCACAGCGCACTTGAGGCAGAGTTGCGTGAGGCTCTTAGTAAGAATCAGTTTAGGCTTTATTATCAACCGCAAGTGGATGAACTTCATCGTGTGGGTGGTGTCGAAGCTCTCATACGCTGGCTGCATCCAGAGCGTGGGCTTATATCTCCGGATGACTTTATCCCATTAGCGGAAGAAAGCGATTTAATCCTTCCTATTGGTCTTTGGGTACTACAAAGCGCTTGCGAGCAACTTAAAATTTGGAAAAACAATCCTCACACAGCTCAACTAAATGTTGCAGTAAATGTCAGTTCCCGCCAATTTCGTCAGCCAGACTTTGTAGCCCAGATACAACAGGTTCTTCAAAACTGTGGAGTAAATCCATCACTCTTGAAGCTGGAATTAACAGAAAGCCTTGTCTTGGAAAATGTAGAAGAAACAATCCAAAAGATGGCAGCCATTCAGCACTTAGGTGTTAACTTTTCAATGGACGATTTTGGCACAGGATTTTCATCTTTGTCCTATCTGGCACAGTTGCCATTGAATCAGCTCAAAATTGACAAGTCTTTTGTGAATAAGATATTTGAACATAGAGATAATGAGATGATTGCACGAACTATTATTGCCATGGGGATAGGTTTGGGAATGAATGTAATTGCTGAGGGTGTCGAAACAATTGCTCAGCAGAAATTTCTTGAAGCTAGTGGATGCCTTTTTTATCAAGGTTATTTATTTAGCAGACCGTTGCCCATCGAAGAGTTAGAAGTATATCTGCAACAAAATTGATAAAAAAAATTATTATTGCTAATAGTTTTTAATGGCAATATAATACTTTTTTATATACAATCTTTACAAATGATTGGAGATTTTCGATGAACTATCCTGATGAATGGACGCAAGAAGAGTATTTAATAAACAAAAAAAAGCTTGAAAGAATGGGAGTAAAAGTGGTTTTAGTGGATACCATCTTAACCCCCATAGAAAAAGTGCATACAGTTATATATAACCCTTACGAACTTAGTAAAAATCCTAAAGGAAGTGTGTTTGTGTTTTACTGCTACAGCGGAAGCGGTACTTTCAAAAGATTAAAAGAGTACAAAAAAAAGTTTCCGGATTATCATTGCATATCACTCAAAGGCGGCAGAGGATATTGGCGAAAAAACATGACGGTAGCTGATGACATATAGCAAACAGCACAAAGAAGCACTTGAAGAGTTTGTTGTGTGTCTGCAAGAGAATAGGTTTTATGATGCACATGAAGTTTTAGAAGCTATCTGGTTTCCTGTGAGATTTGAAGATGGTGATGAGGTAAAGCTTTTAAAAGGGTTCATTAATGCCTCTGTCTGTTTTGAGCTGATAAAAAAACAAAGAGGTGCATCTGCACAAAAAGTTTGGAAAAATTATCTCAAATATAGACCATTGTTATATACAATCAATTCCTCTTATTTAAACAAATATCATGAAATAGCTAGATTTATTGAGAATATAAAATATAAAAATATGATTTAAGCTTCATTGGATTTATCTCCTCTTTGGTTATAATTTTAAAACTTTTTTTAAGGAAATAAAATGGAAATATCTAAATATACAGATATGGCTGTGATGTATGCAAGTGCGTATGGCTTGAAAATCATAGCGGCAATACTCATATTCATCATTGGAAAATGGGCTGTTAAAAAGCTTTCAAGTTTTTCTAAAGACTTGATGGAAAGAGCAAAGATTGATAAAACTCTTGCAGAGTTTGGAGAAAGTATTATTTACTTTGTACTGCTTATTATGGTGGTTTTAGCCTCTTTAAATACTCTTGGCATAAACACTACCTCATTTTTGGCTGTATTTGGTGCGGCATCTTTAGCTATCGGTTTAGCACTCAAAGATTCCCTCTCAAACATCGGTGCGGCTGTTATTATCATAATCTTCAGACCGTTTAAAATCGGAGATGTAATCCAAGCCGGCGGAGGCATGGGTACCGTTAAGGATATTAATCTTTTTTCAACAATCCTGGAACCTGTCGATAAAAGCATTATTATCATACCGAACTCCTCTATTATTGGTGGAAATATCATAAACTTTTCAAATAGAAAAGAGCGTAGAGTCGATCATATCTTCGGCATAGGCTATGGAGATGATTTAAAACTTGCAAAAGAGATTTTGATGGATATCATCAAAGCTGACACAAGAGTTTTAGCTGAACCGGCTCCGCTTGTTGCGGTAAATGAGCTTGGCGAGAGCAGTGTAAATCTAGTGTTTCGTGCATGGGTTGGAGTGGATGATTATTGGGATGTGTATTTTGACATGTTAGAAAAAGTCAAGCTTGCATTTGATGAAAAAGGGATATCTATACCTTATCCGCAAATGGATATTCACACAGATAAAACACAAACAATATAAAAGGAAAAATTTGAATAAAATAATACTAAGCACATTGCTTGCTGGCTCTTTAATGCTGGCAGCCGAGATAGATGTAAAAAAAGATGAATTTATAACACACGCTGAATTTGGTTATGTTAACACTCAGGGCAACACGGATACAACCGCATTGAGTCTTGATACAAAGATAAGTAAAGCTTTTGATAAACATATTTTTGAGTTACTTTTTGATGGGCAGTATGCTACCGACAGCAATGTAGAAAGTAAAAATAAATATCTCTTAGAACTAACATATAATTATCAGCTTACAGACAGATTTGCATTTGCTTACCTGTTAGGATATAAAGAAGATCTGTTCTCAAATTATGATTATCAAGCTTACACCGGACCCGGTGCAAAATATAAAGTAATTAAAACAGAAGAACATAAATTACAAATAGAGGGAAATATTCTTTATGCTCAAGATAAAATCAAAGATATTGATTATGATTCAACTGGTACACGGATAGCTTATCCAAATCCAAATAACATCGCTATTGCAAGTACAGTTAATGGTGAAACAAGATCTTATTCAGCGTATAGAGCTAAAGCTGTTTATGCATGGCAGATATTGGAAAATTTAAAATTTTCTCAAGAACTTAGCTATAGATCAGAATTTGAAGATGCTTCAAACTATTTTGTGTTTTCTAAAACTGCATTCGTAAATAAAATTTCAAATATTTTTTCTGCAGGCGTAAATTACAAAGTTGATTATGTAAACTTGGCCGGAGCAGGCAAAGAAAATACTGACAGAACTTTTACTGCTAATTTGATTCTAGATTTTTAACTCTTATTCGGGTTTCCCCGAAAATATTTATCCTACATGTATATAAATCTTCATGCTCTATGTGCAGATGAATATATACATAGAGAAAATCCAATAGAGGGCTTGTAGAGAGCAGTTTTTTTTGCTACAATCCCGCCCATGAAATTACTTATAATACTAATAATCAACATAACATCTTTATTCGCGCTTGTTTCTATAGCGCCTGTAGAGATAGGCGACAAGCCTGGAACACATGTAAGCGGTGCAGTATCTCTTGAATCAAAAAGAGGCAATACAGACAAAAACAACTACCAAGCATCTGCTAGGGTAACTTACGACGACAATCAAGACTATGTGACTTGGGGAGAAGTCTCTGGAGAATACGGAGACTCTAGCCATGAAAAAGATACCGATAACCTTTATGCACATATCCGATATATAGAAAAAATCGATTTACTGAAAATTGATAGTAACAACATAAGAGCAGAGTATTTTGGGCAAATTCAGAAGGATGAATTTAAACTTATTGAAGAAAGAATTTTACTCGGAGCCGGCTTAAGATATAAGCTTTTTGAATTTTTAAATACTATCTCAACGGATGTTTTTAAAGATTCAAAAGCTTATGTTGGAGTTGGTGGATTCTATGAAAATATAGGCTATACATCAAGTGATCCGATAGAGAGAAATTTTAGGCTCAATACCTACTTTGCATATGTCATGAGCTTTGATAATAAAGTATCTCTTTCTTACAATTTTTATTATCAGCCTAAAGTAGATGATTTGAATGATTATGCAACTTCTAATAAATTTGAACTCAAAGTGCATGTATACGAAAAATTATTTTTAAGTTTTAATGCCTATTATGATATCGATTCGAAACCGCCACAAGGTGTGAAAACGGACGATTATGGTCAAAGAACTAACTTCGTTTTTGAGTTCTGAGTCCATAAATATATAAATCCAAATGCCATAAGCGCAATTGCGCTTGAGCTTAAAAATAGGTACTTTGGATAAAACTCATAAATATATCCAGCTAATAATGCCCCGCTAAATCCGCCCAAACCATAAGTTATGCCTGAGAAAAATTGTTGCGCTAAAGATTTATGCTTGTACAGATGAAACAGATAGCTGATTGCCGCCGAGTGAAAGAGCGCAAAACTGAGAGCATGCAGGCTTTGGGCAAAAAATAAAATAATGATATTTTGCGGAAATAAAAATATCAACAGCCACCTGATGGCACTGACAAAAGTTGTGATTTGAAGAATGAAAAGAAGATTTCCTTTGAGGAGTTTTCCTTGAAAGAAAAGCATGAATATCTCAGCTAAAACACCAAAACTCCAAAGATATATTGTAGTGTCCAAACTGATGCCATAATCTGTTTCATAGATAGTAAAAAAGTTGTAAAAAGCCCCGAAGCTCACCTGCATGAGAGTAAGCCCCAGCCATAATTTCCAATCCGTTAAAAGATGGATATCATTTTTTATCTCTTCTATTATACGTTCTTGTTTATGTGAACGTTTTGCAATGAAGAATGCTATAACAGCAGTTAAAAAACTAAGAGTTACCAAAAATAAAAGTGCTACAGTTGCGGAACTTAAAAACTTAACCAACACAAGCGCAACTAAAATAAAGCCCACAGAGCCAAAAAGTCTGATTTTTCCGTAGCGTTCTTTTCCTATGGCGGAGAGGGCGATGAGTTCAACATAAGGAAGGACAAGGCTCATACCGGCTCCAAGTCCAATGCTTGCAAACAGAAGCATATAAAAATCATGGATGGAATAGTAAAAGGCTGCAGAGCTTAAAAACATTACAAGAAGTGCCATGTTAAAAGTGTTTACATTAAGTTTTAAGCCTCTGGTAAATGCAAAGGGGAGTAAAAATCGAACCATAGGTCCTGCTGCAAATATGATTCCTATCTCACTTGCAGAATATCCGGACATTGCCAAGACTTTGGGCATAAAAATAATGTAGACACCGACAATAGAAAAATAAAAAAAATAAAAAGTTGCTAAAAGTATCGGCATCTGAAAAGGTTCTGTATGTTCATCAATATCATAATGGGATTATACAGCGATATATTTAATAATTTAATCAATAATAAAATATCAAATGCAATTAAGTAATCATTAACTTACTATTAACTTATAATTCATATAATTTTGAATCTCAATTATGTTTCCCCTGTCATAAGTGAGAATATACTCCTAACTATTATTTAAACCAGCCAAGCACTTTCCCCCTTTTTTGTTGCTTGGCTGTTTTATGCTAAAATCCTTTTATGAAAATAATCCTGACCACTTTAAACTCCAGATATACACACAGCTCCCTTGGTCTTAGATATTTGTATGCAAACTTAAAAGAGCTGCAAGAAAATGCGTCTATTTTGGAATTTAGCATAAATGATGCACTCCAGAGCGTAGCTGAGAAGATACTCATGAATTCTCCCAATATTGTGGGAATAGGCGTTTATATTTGGAATGCCCTAGAGGCAAGTGAGCTTGTTCAGATCATAAAAAAAGTCTCTCCGCAAACTACGGTAATTCTCGGTGGACCCGAAGTGAGCTATGCGCCATTGCGTGTTAATTTTGACAATGCAGATTTTATCATACAAGGTGAGGGCGATACAGCTTTTTATGGTTTATGTAAAAATATCATAAATGCTACCCCGCCGGAAAATAAAATCATTAAAATGAGTATGCCTTCTCTTAAGGAGATAGAACTTCCCTATAAATACTACACGGATGAAGATATTCAAAACAGATATATTTATGTGGAACTCTCCCGTGGCTGCCCTTTTGAATGTGAGTTTTGCCTCTCTTCCATGGATGAAAAAGTAAGAGCTTTTAACTTGGATAAGGTTTTGGAAGAATTTGAAAATCTTTGGCAAAGAGGTGCGAGAAATTTTAAGTTTGTAGATAGGACTTTTAATCTTAACATGAGAACTGCAAATAGGATTTTAGACTTTTTTTTAGAAAAAGAGGAGCCGTACTTTGCTCACTTTGAGGTTATTCCAGATCATTTTCCAGCCTCACTTAGGAAAAAAATATCACAGTTCCCACATGGCGCTCTGCAGCTGGAGATAGGGATACAAACCCTTAATCCTGAAATAGCAAACAACATCTCAAGACAACTTCTTCTTGATAAAATCGAAGAAAATATCATATTTTTAGAAAATGAAACAGAGGCGCATATCCATTTAGATTTGATTGTTGGGCTTCCTGGAGAAACTCTGGAGAGTTTTGGGAAAAATCTTGATGAGCTGGTTCGACTCAGCAGCTGCGAAATACAAATCGGAATACTTAAAAAACTCTCCGGTACTCACATAAGCCGTCATGATGAAACGTTTGGAATGGTTTACAGTGATCTTCCCCCTTATGACATTTTGAAAAATAATCAGCTTTCCTTTCATGATATTCAGATTATGAAAAGATTTGCCAGATTTTGGGACCTGACCTACAACAGCGGAAATTTTAAAAACAGCATAGATTTAGTTTGGCAGGAAGAAAGTGTTTTTGAAAACTTTTATAAGCTTGGCATGTGGATTTATGAGCAAACAAATTCTACATGGATGATTTCACTTCAAAGATTGGGTGAACTCTTGTTCCTATATTTAACTGAAGTGAAAAATCTAGCACCGGAGATGGTCGCTCAAAAAATGCTTGAAGACATGATGAAACTAAAAGGGAGAGCCGTTCCTGCTTATTTAAAACCGTATTCTGCAGATTTTACAGCAAAGCAAAAAGTGGGAACTTCAGGCTTCAACAAAAGACAAAATTGAGTATAATCATTTATGAATTTTTTAAAAGTAATGTATTTGATATTATTGCTATTGTTTATATTCCCATCGCAAAGCTTTGGAGAGCTTATAACGGATAAGCTGATTGTTGATGCGAATGCAAAATATAAAATGTTTGCAAAAAATCGTTTTGAAGCCATAAGAAAAGAATTGCTCAATGGTTTGAAAGATAAAACCGATATAGAAAAGCTCGAAGCAGTCAACGACTGGTATAATTTTATGCAGTATAAAAGTGACCAGCAAGTTTACGGAATGAGTGATTATTGGGCTACACTTTATGAATTCGTAGGAAAAGGGATGGGCGATTGTGAAGACTATACAATTGCCAAATACTATACTCTTAAAGAGTTGGGGATAGATCCAAACAGGATGAAGTTCACATATGTCGTTTACAAAAGCAGAAGCGGACAAAATATTTCTCACATGGTACTTGCTTATCTGAAGGTACCTAGGCCAAAATCAAAAGAAGATATATTGATTTTAGGGAACATCAATCAGAGAGTTCTGCCTGCATCAAGGCGTCCAGATATAGTGAAGGTGGTTAAGATGATAAACGGTGACACAGGCGCACAATCAAAAAAATGGAAACAATTAGACTTTGACATGAAAAGGAAAAAATTATGACACTCTTTAAACAGATGGCTTTAGCTATATCGTTAATCATTGTACTTTTATTAGCTACAGTTATGGGTATAAATTATCAATCTGCCAAGAAAGATATGATACAAAGCTTGTATGAGACTACAGTAAATAACATATCTACTTTAACGACAAAGTTGGCAGAAGCCTCTTCTGACTCTGCTATTCTTGTTTCCACGATAGATGCTGAATTTGACAGTGGCTACTATAAAATGATTGACTTTAAATCAAATGACGGCAAATCAGACTACATGCAAATAGATAACAAACCTGTCAAAGATGTTCCTTTATGGTTTGTCAACTTTACAGCTATTGACTTGCCTCCTGTGTCTGCCGATGTTTCGTCTGGATGGGATATGATTGGTGTCGTGAGTGTTGCAAGTGACACTGGAGTTGTTTACAGAGCCTTATATAAAATGTTTATTAAGCTGTCTTATCTGTTTGTTGTATTTTTAGGTATTGCTCTGCTTATCTTATATGCCTTGTTGCATTTTATACTAAAACCATTATACAGAGTTCAAAGCCAAGCAGAAGCTATTTTAAGAAATGAGTTTATTATTCAAGAAAAAGTACCTTTTACAACCGAGTTTAAAGATGTTGTAAAAGGTATGAATGCAATGGTTACGAAAGTTGAAGAGATTTTTAGAAAAGGGAATGAAGCAGCTCAAAGAAACAAAGAGCTTCTTTACAATGATCCTACGACGAAACTTTTTAACCGTAGATATTTGATGCTAAAACTTCCGGATCTGATCAAGTTGGAGAATAAGGCAAATGGTGGAACCATCATGTTTATTGCACTCAGCGGTGCAGAAGTTTTAAACCAAGCATTGGGACGCAGGAAAGCTGATGATATGTTCTTGGAAATTGCAAATGGGTTTAATGAAATCACTCAAAAATTCAATGATAAAGTTCTAGCGCGCGTAAATGGAACGGAGTTTACACTTATGCTTCCAGATTGTGAGTCTGATGAAGCTAGTGATATAGCACGAAGAATAAACAGAAGATTCGATAAACTGATAAAAGAGCATAATCTTAATCCAGAAGATATAACTATTAGCATAGGTCTATATAAGTATAAACCTGCCGTGAGTATTCCAGATTTATTGACAAGAGCAGATAATGCCCTGTCACATGCAAAAGCAGATGATATGGATAATACATATTTATATGAGGAAAAAGATGATGAACATGCTCTAGGAAAAGAACAATGGCGTGAAATTATAGAAGAGTCCATTAGCAACAACTATTTCAGCTTGAAATTTTGGCCGACATTCAATGCTAAAACGAAACAGATAAACCATAAAGTTATGACCTTTACAATCGATGGTGGCACAGATAAGAAATATTTTTATGGAGATTTTATAGCACCGGCTATTAACCTCGGGCTTGTCAGTAAGATGTATATAGTGGCGCTCAAAGACTTAATCACAGAACGACATGAAGAACTTGACGGCAGTACATGTTCCATTCGTTTGTCAAACGAATTTATCAAAGATGCAAAAGCCTATAATGAGTTATCCTCACTATTTGAAAAGTATGCAAAAACATTAAAATTCAAGTTATCTTTTGAAGTCTCCGATTCATTTGCTATACATAACACACTTGCTGTAAAAGAGTATGTGAACTTGTTCTTAAGATACGGCATAGGATTTGGTATAAATTCTTTCACAGGTGAATCGAGTGATTTTACTTATCTAAAACAGTTAACACCTACATTTTTAAAAGCCGATTGCGCATTCTTGCTTGACCAGTCGCAAGACTCCATGGGCGCACTTCAAGTGGTAACTGATTCCCTTGGCATAGAGATAATAGCAACCTTTGTAAAAAATGAAGAAGAACTTAATAAATTATTCGCGATGCATATAAACAGTGTTCAGGGACCGGTAACGGATAGTATAAGCTAGAAAGGGCAAACTTCATCAAATAGTAAACTGTATTATTTGATGAGGAGATTTATGTATAAGTTCTTTTTGCGTATATCTCAAAAAGTATAGGGATAATCACTAAACTTAAAACGGCTGAACTTACAAGCCCTCCTATCATTGGAGCGGCGATGCGTTGCATCACTTCACTTCCAACTCCATGCGTGTACATGATTGGTAGAAGCCCGGATAAAGTGGCAAAAACTGTCATAAGTTTTGGTCGTACTCTTTGGACTGCCCCTTCGTAAATAGCTTCGTTTAACTCTTCTTTACCGAAATCTTTTCCAAACTTTTCTTTTGCTTCATCTACTGCTTCTTGCAGATACACTATCATAACTATGGCTGTCTCAGCCGCTACTCCCAAAAGGGCTAAAAAACCGACTATAACAGCTATGCTCATGTTAAAGTTAAGCAAGTCTATGTAGATAAGCCCGCCTAAAAGTGCAAAAGGGAGGGTGAAAAAAACTATAAGTGTCGCAACTATATTTTTCAGTGCTAAATAGATCAGAACCAAGATGATTACTAAAACAGCCGGAACAATCCAAATTATTTTTTTCATAGCAGAATCAAGATATTCACTTTGTCCCGCCCACTCTATATAATATCCAGCCGGAAGTTTTACATTTTTTAGTAATTCCTTCGCTCCTTCTTTGTATTCGCTTGCACTGATTTTTTCGTTAGGAGTTATATAGATGAAAGTTACGGGAGATGCCATCTCGCTTTTAATAACAGATCCGCTTTCTCTGTAAGCAACCGTAGCAAAACTTTTAAGCGGCACAAAACCAAGGGGAGTTTTTACTTGAATATCTCTGATTGACTTTAAACTTCTTCGCTCTTCATCTTCAAATCTGAGCGTGATTGGGTATCGCTCTAAACCTTTATACATGGTTGAGATTTTCATCCCGCCAACAGCAGTTGAGACATAATCCAAGAGATAATCTTTTTTGATGTTATATCTTGCAAGAGCATCCTCATCTATGTTTATATCTATATAATAACCTGCACTTGCCTGATCTGCAAAAACTGAAAGAGTGTTGTCATATCCTCGTAAAATACCTTCTATATCTTTGCCATATTTTTGCAGTCCTGCTGCATCTTTTCCATAGAGTTTTATGCCAAGCGGAGTTCTAATTCCACTTAAAAGCATGTCTATTCTTCCCCGAATCGGGTAAGTCCATGAGTTCACCAGTCCGGGAACTCTCAAGGCTTCTTCAAGCTCATTTAAAAGTTTCTCGTAAGTCATCCCTTCACGCCACTCACTTTGAGGTTTAAAAGAGATAATGGTCTCAATCATGCCAAGAGGTGCCGGGTCTGTTGCTGAGTTTGCCCGACCGCCTTTGCCGAAAACAGTCTGAACTTCCGGAAAACTTTTGATGATTTTGTCAGTTTTTTGAGTGAGCATCTTACTCTGGTCTACACTTATCCCATAAGGAGTGACCGGCATGTACATAATAGACTGCTCGTTTAGCGGTGGCATGAACTCCCACTTTAGACCATTATAAAGTGGATACATGTAAGCAAGTGAGGCTACAACTGCTATGATAACAAGGTATTTGGCTTTTAACCCATAAAAAATGACAGGATAATAGAGCCAGATAAAAAAACGGTTGAGCGGGTTTTTTGTTTCACTGAGTATATTTCCCTTTACAAAATAAAGCATTAGTACCGGTACCAGCGTGATGGAAAGGATTGCTCCAGCTATCATGGCAAATGTTTTTGTAAAGGCGAGTGGAGTAAATAAAAGTCCTTCTTGCCCTGAGAGCACAAAGATTGGTAAAAAAGAAACTACAACAAGGGCAAGTGCAAAAAATATCGGACGACCGACAAGAATTGAAGAGGAGGTTATAACGTCAAACCTTTCCTTTTTTGTCAGTTTTTCTCCTTTTTTTTCTTCGAGTTTTATGATGGACTTATGCGCATTTTCTATCATCACTATAGTCGCATCAACCATGACACCAATAGCGATGGCAATCCCCCCCAGGCTCATGATGTTCGAGCCGACACCAAAGAGTTTCATAAGTAAAAAAGTCACCCCAATGGTAAGAGGTAAAATAATAAGTACGATAATGGATGAGCGAAGATGCAGTAAAAACAATGAGATGATAATTATAACGATAATACTCTCTTCAATGAGTGTACTTTTAAGTGTTTCAACCGCTTTTTCTATCAGGCTTGAACGGTTGTAAACCTCTACAACTTCTACTCCATCAACTTTCAGTTCACCCATCTTTTTCTCTATCCGCTTTATGGTCGAGTAAACATCCTCTCCATAGCGAACCATCACTATTCCGCCTACAACTTCCCCTTCGCCGTTTAAATCAGCCATACCGCGACGGGCATCTGGGACTAGTTCCACTCGTGCAATATCGCCGATTGTCACAGGAGTATTTGCTTTTGTAGTGACTACTAATTTTCTGATATCTTCTATATTTTTAACATAACCCTTGGCCTGAACCATCCACTCGTAGCCATTTTGTATAACTATTCCGCCACCGGTATCATTGTTATTTTCTTTTAAAACTTTTTTTATATCCTGCACGCTTAACTTGTATCTGACAAGCGTGTCATTTTTAAGAGTTACCTGAAATGTCGGAACAAAACCGCCGATTGAAGCCACTTCGCTCACTCCGTCAACACCTAAAAGGGCATATTTGTAGTAGTAATCCTGCAGGGTTCTAAGTTCACTCAGATTTTTTGTTTTTGAAGTCAAGGCATACTCATAAACCCATCCGACACCGCTTGCATCAGGTCCAAGACTTACTTTCATGGACGGGGGCAGTTGAGAGTTCATGGACGCTAACTGTTCAAGCACACGGGTTCTACCCCAGTAAAGATCAGTTCCCTCTTTAAATATGATGTAAATAAGGGCATTTTCGTAAGTCGAGTAGCCGCGCACTGTTTTGATATTTGCGATAGATAAAAACTGTGAAACAAGAGGATAGGTTCCCTGTGTCTCGATAATCTCAGGAGATTGTCCAGCCCAGTTGAGCTTCACGATAACCTGCGGTGGACTCAGGTCAGGAATCGCATCAAGAGGCGTATTTTTTATACTCCAAATAGAGCCTGCTATTAAAAACAGTGTTGCCATGAGGACTAAAAATCTGTTTTTGATGCTAAAGCTTATTATTTTTTCTATCATGATAAATTCCTAATACAAGCTGTTGATTTGAGCGTCACTGTCCATCATGAACAAGGCGTTATTGACAACTTCATCCCCGGAATTCAAACCTTGTTTTATGATGTAGGCATCCGGATTTAAGAGTTCAACTTTTACTTCAACCGGCGCATATTCTCCCTCATATTCTCCAACGGCAAATACATAAAACTTAGCATTTTTTCGTATAACAGCAGTTGCGGGAAGTGTCAGATAGCTCTTTTGTTTTGAGCCCATCTCTACGCTTGCATACATGCCTGGCATGAGAAGATGCTCTTTGTTGTTTACCTCAAGTCTAAGGGTAAAGGCTTCCTCTTTCTCATCCAGCTTAGGATAAAGTTGAGCCTTTTTTGCCTCGAAAGTCTGAGAATATGCCGGTGTGCTTAGAGTAAATCTATCTGCTTTATTTAAATCTTTAAGTTGGTCTTGATGAATTTTAACTTCAACCCAAACTTTATCAAGGTTTACTATCTCGAAAACTTTTTGTTTAGCCATAAAAGAAGAATTATTATTTATCTCTTTTTTGAAAATATAACCGCTTGCAGGAGAGAGTATATCTGTAAAATTTGAACTGTTTTTATTTTTTTCTATCAAGTTTATTTCAGCATCCGGAATACTTAAAAGGGAGAGTTTTGTTTTTACACTGCTGAGCATTGTCTTGTTTGGGTGAGAACTGGCAAAGTTGAGCGTATTTAAGTAGTCATCTTTTGCTTTTAAAACTTCAGGTGAATATACTTTTGCCAGAAGTTCCCCTTTTCGAACCTCTTTATATATTTTATCCGCATATAAAACCTCTACAAATCCGCTAAACCTTGGACTGACATCATAAATCCTTGATTCATCCGGCTTTACAAATCCAAAGCTTTTAAAGCTTTTGGCTTGCGAGACCTCTTTTACCTTGACAGTCTGAACGCTAAAGAGCTGTTCAACTTTAACCTCTTTGGCATAGACAAATGCAAATAACGACATAATGATTAAAAAATATTTCATAACTCTTCTCCTATCAATGCTTCAAGTGTTGCCAAATTTTGATGGTACGAGGCTATTGCATCTATGTTCTGCTCATCAAGAGTCAGTTTTTTCTCTAGCATTTGGATATATAAAAAAAGATCAGCCCCGCTTCGAAGTGAACTTGAAGTTAAATCTTTCATGTGTTCGAGCTGTGGAAGTGACTCGTTTTGCAGAATATTATAAATCTCATATGCGCTTTGAAGCTGGAGATAGACAGCTGAGATTTGTGAGCTGATTTGATTTTTTGTATCTTCTGTTTCACTCTTTGCTGATAAAACAATTTTTCGTGCAGCTTCTTCTTTAGAGAGTTCACTTCCATAAATAGGCAAAGAAAATCCGATTCCTACACTCATGTAGTCTTCAAATTTTTCACGACGAAAATATCCGACCTGAACAACCGGGTCAATGAAGCTTGCCAACTCTTTTACTTTTACATCGGCATTGGCAACGTCAAGTTCTGCCTCTTTCATTTTATATGCTTTATTTTCATCAACTGCATTCAGGTAATAGTCCATTGGACGAAGTTCATGCATGCTCATATCTGCTTCAATACTTTTGACATCCATGTCACTAAGATAGCTTATGTTTTTGTATTGGCCGACTAAAGCACTCTCAAGTTTGCTCTTCTTGATTTTTAGTTGCGAGAGTGCCAATTCGGCATTCATGATACCCATATGTGCAGAGGAGTCATTTGTGCTGTATGCAGAAAAAAGGTCTATATTTTGTTTTGTAAGAGAAAGGTAATCATCAACTATTTTTAGCTGTTCTTCCAACCTCCAAATAGTAAAAGCGGAGAGTTTTATGGCTTTTGTCAATTTTACTTTAGCCTCTTCAAGCGACATGTTCAGTTGCGCTTTTTGTGCCTCAATTTTTTGAGAGGCGGCATCTCTTTTTCCAAAATATGGAATCTTTTGATTAACATTAAGTGCAGTGTATTGCATAGGTTCAAGTGAGCGGTTTGAAATATCCCGAAGCTGAATATCACTCATACTCAAAGAGAGTTCGGGGTTTGCAAAATTTCTGGATATTTCATACTCATTATCAAGAGTACTGAGTTTATGTTTTATCGCCTCTAGTGAAAGATGCGAATTCTTTGCATGTTCAACCAGAGTCTCAACAGATGTCGCATATAAAAATATCGGTAAAAGAAAGAGCGCAAACAGCTTCATGATAAGAACCTTTTTAAATGTTTATAGAACTTTTAATTCTAACTTTTTTACCGGCTTTAGGCGTGATAAAAATATGCACTTGCCAAGTTCCGCTCATAGCAAGATTTACATCTGCTTTGTATTTTCCAGCCCCGAGTGATACAGCATCAGTTGAGCTTTCCATGTACGGCATACCAGGCATAGCAGGCATAAAAACTTTTAAGCTCACCGTCGCATCTTTGTACTTTTCATTTTCTATACTGAGCATTATAGTGTTATTACCGACAGTCAGAGGTTTCTCTGAACTCATAACAACTTTTGCACTACTTGATTGTGCTACTTTCTCAAATCCGCCGGAGTAAGCTAAACTAACACCTAAAATCATAATCATAAAGATTTTTGCCAATGTTTTCATTTTGTATCCTTTTTGTATTGTTTATAAAATTATAGTGAAAGTTTGTGAGGAGTTTGTGAGTGTATTATTTTAGATTCCTCCTAGATTTTAATATTTTTCAAGCGTAAGGCATTGGCGATAACCGATACAGAACTAAAACTCATTGCTGCTGCTGCGATGACGGGTGAAAGTAAAATACCGAAAAATGGATAAAGTACTCCCGCGGCTATTGGAACTCCGACACTGTTGTAGATAAATGCAAAAAAGAGATTTTGTCTGATATTTTTCATGGTGGCACGGCTGAGTTTCAGCACCTTTAAAATTCCCAGCAAATCGCCTTTTATCAAAGTAATTCCGGCACTTTCTATGGCTACATCGGTGCCACCTCCCATGGCGATTCCTACATCCGCTTGTGCCAATGCCGGTGCGTCATTTATTCCATCACCTGCCATAGCGACTATTGCACCGCTTTCTTGCAGACGTTTAATTACTGCCGCTTTTCCATCCGGCATTATGTTGGCATGAACTTCATCGATGAAGAGTTTTTTAGCAACAGCGTTCGCGGTAGTTTCATTGTCGCCGCTTAACATGACAACTTTAATCCCTTCCTCTTTTAGCTGCTTGACTGCTTCAATAGATGTCAATTTTATCGGGTCT
Organism: uncultured Sulfurimonas sp.; assembly: GCA_937900945.1. Lineage (GTDB taxonomy): Bacteria > Campylobacterota > Campylobacteria > Campylobacterales > Sulfurimonadaceae > Sulfurimonas. The sequence continues at coordinate 16,950 of CALCGG010000158.1, forward strand.
TCTATCCCTATCATGGCACAAAATTCAGAATTTATCGCCATGAAAATAACACTTTTTCCCTCTTCGCGCAAAGTATCGGCTTTATCTCTTATGCTTTTTGTGGGTATGTCTAAACTTTCCAAGAAATTCTCACTTCCTAAAATTATTTTTTTATTGTCCATTTCACCTGTAATGCCTTTGCCCGTAACAGCCTTAAAATTTTCTACATTTAAAAGAGTTATATTTTTTTCTTTTGCATGTTCCATAACTGCTTCTGCCAAAGGATGTTCACTCGCTCGTTCTAAGCTTGCCCCATACTGTAAAATATCATTTTCTTCAAAACCCTCTTCAAGTATGAGAGTTGTCACTTTGGGTTTTCCCTCTGTCAGAGTTCCCGTTTTATCTACAACCAAAGTGTTTACTTTCTCCATCATCTCCAGAGTTTTAGCATCTTTTATCAGAATGCCCATAAGTGCCGCCCGTCCGGTTCCCACCATGATAGAAATCGGAGTGGCAAGACCCAAAGCACAGGGACAAGCTATAATAAGCACCGCAACAGCGGCTACGACCGCATAAGCCAAGCGAGGTTCTGGTCCAAAAAACCACCAGCCGAAAAATGCTAAAATCGCAGAAATTACAACAGCTGGAACAAAATAGCCTGAGACTGTGTCCGCCAGTTGTTGAATAGGAGCACGAGAACGCTGAGCCTGAGCTACCATTCGAACAATCTGTGCAAGCAAAGTGTCGTTGCCTATTTTTTTTGCCTGCATAATCAGTGTTCCGTTTTTGTTGAGCGTGGCTCCTATAACCGTATCATTTTTTGTTTTTGAAACAAGAATCGGCTCGCCCGTTATCATAGACTCGTCAAGATTGCTTTGTCCCTCTAAAACAATTCCGTCAACAGGAATCTTTTCACCGGGTTTGATTCTGAGTTTATCATCCACATGGATAAGTTCAAGGCTTACATCCTCTTCATTGCCATTCTCATCTATGATGCGATGAGCTATTTTTGGTGCAAGGTT
>CALCGG010000159.1 GCA_937900945.1 uncultured Sulfurimonas sp.
TAAACCTACAAAGTCTAAAGGCACATAAAATATACCTCTTTTTCTTCTATAAATTTTCAAATCATCAGAAACTAAAATAACTACATAATTGACTAAAATCATAGCCAACATCCAAAATACAAAAGTGCCGTGAGTTACAATACCCATATTATACATTTCATTCATAAGCATAATTCTACTATAATAAAATAATTATAAAATTAGAGGCGAAAAAATGGCTGTAACAGTGGAAGAAGCTTTAGACCTTATATATAAGAATGTAACAAATAAATTTGTAAAGATACTACCAATTGAGCAGGCTTTAGGTTCAATTATAGCCCAAGACATAAAAGCTACACATAACCTACCTCCCTATGATAATTCTGCGATGGATGGCTACGCTGTAAAAATATCAGACGGCGGAACATGTGTGTCGGTTAATCATACAATTTTTGCAGGAGACAATTCGGATGAAGAGTTGGTATCAACAAATGCAATAAAAATCATGACAGGCGCAAAAATCCCGCTCGGCACTCAGTGCATAGTTCCAATAGAAGAAACAAAAGAGTGTAACGGTGGCGTAACACTTCCGGGTAATCTAGTCATGTCTAAACATATCCGTTTTTGTGGTGAAGATATTAAAAGCGGTGATACACTTTTAAAAATCGGCGACAGACTGAGTGCTCACCAAATCACTCTTTTAGCTTCTCAGGGTATCAGCCATATAAAGGTCTACAAAAAGCCGAGAGTAGCCATTTTTGCCTCTGGAAATGAACTGAAAATGCATTTTGAAAATGTTGAATCTTTTCAGCTGTACAACACAAATACGCCTACTTTTTTTGCAAGAGCCGAAGAACTTGGGTGTGAAGTTGATTTCGTTGGTACTGCTTCAGATACACTTGAAGATATAAAGCTGCATATACAAAGTGCCTTAGATTCTAATCTTATCATAACTTCCGGCGGGGTAAGTGTTGGCGATGCTGATTTTACAAAAGAGGCATTCGAAGCTTTTGAGTATGTAAATATTTTCAATAAAGTGGAAATAAAGCCGGGAAAACCTACAAATTTTGGCAGAATTGGAAATACTTTCATCTTAAACCTTCCAGGAAATCCACTGGCTGCCGCACTCAATTTTGAACTTTTTGCTCAGTCAATCATCTTGGCACTCAGTGGAGACAATAGCAAATATTTAAATTCAATAAATTCAAAAATGAAAGCAGATTATAAATTAAGAGCTGGAAAAAAGACTTTAGTTCCAGGAAATTACGATGGAGAATTTTTTCTAGCCTGCGATAAGTTTGCTCCGGGAATGGTTTCACCCTTAGCAACTTCAAACTCTTATATTATAATCGATGAAGCATGTTCAGGCTTAACAAGTGGAGATTACGTAAAAGTAATCCCGACCAGATTTTCTTTTACCTCTAAAGAGAAGGTTGATTTAGTTTCTAAATCCTAAATTTTTTTAGGATTTAGAAACTTCTCACCTTTTTTTATCTTTTCCCAAAGCTCATTGTCAGCCCAGTCATTTTTAACTTCATCAGAAAAAAGAATTTTATCCAAATCTATCTCACCCATATTTTTTGAATAAGCATCTTCATTAAAACATTGGGCATACCCTGTATCTGTTTCATGCACTATCACACTGTGAACTTTGACCTCTTTTTCACCATTTACAGTTGAAGTCAGTGCTAAAAGTTTATCTATCATGATATATATAACACGAGAAAACTGCTCAGCCGATGGCGATACTGGAAGCTCAACCCATCGGGCAGAGTGCTTTTTCATATCATCCAAGTAGCTAATATCATCACCGCTCCAAAGAGCAACAGCATGGTCAAAACTCTCAACCAAAGCTTTCATATTTTGCTTCATGAGTCCAAAATCATAAACCATTTGACCATTGTCTAAAAAGTTTGATTCAAACAGAAGCTCTACTTTATAGGAGTGTCCGTGAACTGAGCTTCTGCACTTAACACTCGAACATCCACGAACTATATGAGCATTCTCAAATTTAAAAAGTTTTCTTATAATCATATGCAGTCCTTAAACGCCTTTATTTTGATCCCAAACTCTTATGTGAAGTCTATCACTGAAGTTGTACCCTTTTGACTTACAGAACTCTATGAGAGGCTCTGTGTTGGCTTCTACTTCTTTCTTGCTTCCGCCAAGCGGCATGCAATACACTTTCGTTTTTGGTGAGTGCATAATTATATTGGAAATTTCTTCTTCTAAACCTAAATCTATTGACTCTGCATCAATACTAAACTTAAAAAAAGAATCTTTGGCATGTGAGGCAATATTAAAAATCACATCGCCTCTTACTCTTTTGTTTAACGGCTCATTTGAGTTTGACAATTTCACAGACAAAGCAAAAATAAATTTTTTATATATTGGATATTTTTCAAAATCTACATGTAATGAGCCATTTGTCTCAAAGGTGATGCTATGACCACGCTTGTGTAGCTTAGTTAAGAACTCTATGAAGATCTCATCATTTGCATAAATCAACGGCTCTCCGCCTGTCAGTACAATGTCTACTGCATGTGGAAGCTCATAGAATTCTAAAATATTTAAAAGCTCTTTTGAGCTATTTATCTGTACCCAATTATGCGAAAAATGCTCTTTATTTACAGCATAAACCGTATCGCATCCTAAAACTTCTACTCCATCAGATGCCACTTCTTTGCAACTAAAGCCTTCACACTTCATATTACAGCCGCCAAAGCGAAAAAAGAGGGATGGAGTTCCGGTGTATCTGCCCTCACCTTGAATGGAGTAAAAGTGCTCAACTAGATACAGCAAACATCAACCTCCGGTTTCATAAAAAGCACGACTTGACAACTCGCCATCTTCGCCGCCCCAGCGATTTTTTTCCGGTTTTGTGCGGACAACTTCTTTTAAAACAAGTGCTGCACCTTTGATGTCGCCTCGTTTTATTGCTTCACGGATACTCATCGCTTCGTCAAAATAAAGACATGGAATGAGATTGCCTTCTGCTGTAAGCCTGATGCGGTTACATTTTTTACAAAAGTCATCTTCATACGGTTCTATAATTCCAAACTTATAGCCATCACTCATAGTGTAATAATGCGATGGAGAGCTGCCATCAAAACCTTCATCTTTAAACTCATATTTTGCGCTTAAAATTTCGAGGAGTTCATTTGATTTCAAACCTGTAATATCGACCTTCGCATGTGAATTTTCCATATACTCAATAAAGCGTATGCTCATATTGCGCTCTTTACAATACTCCAAAACATCTATGATCTCGTCAGCGTTCATCCCTTTCATAGGAACCATATTTACTTTAACTTTTAGTCCGACTTTAAGAGCTTCATCAACGCCTTGCAAAACATTTTTTAAAACATCTTTTCCAGCTATGTTTTGGGCTACTTCGGGCTTTAATGTATCTATGGAAACATTTATCCGTTTGAGTCCCGCGTCTACCAACTTTTGTGCTGTACCTTTTAGCAAAAAAGCATTGGTAGTCATTGCCAAATCCACACTTGGCTTATAATCATAAATCATTTTTATAAATTTGTCTAAATCCTCACGAAGAAGCGGCTCTCCTCCTGTGATACGAATCTTTTTAACGCCTTCATCTATTGCTATTTTCATAAATTCAAACAGCTCTTCAAATGAGAGTAAATTCTCTTTTGGAACCCATGAAAATGGCTTCTCCGGCATACAGTACTGACATCTAAAGTTACATCTCTCTGTTACTGAAACTCTTAGATAATCAACTACTCTGTCATAGCTATCAATTAGCATTATTATTCCTATAGTTTATTATGGTGTGCATAGTTAGTTGTACTTGGTATTATATCTTTTGGAAGTAAAAAAAAGTTGATATAGATTATATATTTTATAAGTTAAGGAAA
>CALCGG010000160.1 GCA_937900945.1 uncultured Sulfurimonas sp.
CTGCACTTCTTATGAAAGCAGCTGGACTTAAAAAAGGTACGGATAATCCACTTAAGAATATAGTTGGGAAAATTACTCGTGCTCAATTAATGGAAATTGTTGCTCAAAAAATTGAAGACTTAAATACTGATGACAAAGAAATGGCTGCTCATTCTATAGCTGGCTCTGCTCGTTCAATAGGTATTCAGGTTATAGATTAATAATAAAACAAATCATCGACCACAGTGATTTAAAATTTTGTGGCAGAATTTATAGGAGAATTTGAAATGAGTAAAAGATATAAACAATTATTAGAAAAAATTGATACTACTAAATCATACACGGTTGCAGAAGCTACGGCGGTTGTATTAGATTTAAAAAGTGCAAAATTTGACGAAACTGTTGAAATTGCAATGAATCTGAACGTTGATCCAAGACATGCAGACCAAATGGTTCGTGGTGCAGTAGTTCTTCCACATGGAACTGGGAAAACAGTTCGTGTAGCAGTTTTTGCTAAAGGTGTAAAAGCTGATGAAGCTAAAGCTGCTGGTGCTGATATCGTTGGTACTGATGACTTAGTTGCACAAATCAAAGAAGGTATTTTCAATTTTGATGTTGTTGTAGCCGCTCCAGACTGTATGGGACTTGTTGGTCAAATAGGTCGTATTCTTGGGCCAAAAGGTTTAATGCCTAACCCTAAAACTGGTACTGTTACGCCAGATGTTGCTACTGCAGTTAAAAATGTTAAAGGTGGACAAGTTACATTCCGTGTTGACAAAAAAGGTAATATTCATGCTGGAATTGGTAAAGCAAGTTTTGATGCTGTTAAGATTGCTGAAAATTTAGCATCTTTTGTTGCTGCAATAAATAAGCAAAAACCAGCATCTGCAAAAGGTCGTTTTATTAAGAATGCAGCTCTTTCATTAACAATGAGTCCTGCTGTTAAGCTTGATAATATGGAACTATTAGATATTAAATAATTTTATTTTACTATGATGGGCAGATGCCCATATAGTAACTTTGAAATATTTTATTTGTAAAATATTTCAAAGTTACTTAAATTTACTTTTGTAACTGCATTTTATGGACTAAAGATAATGGGAGCGAAAGCTTAATACTGGAAATATTCCTTACCTGTTTGAAGTGTTGTCTAGAAAGGAGATATACTCTATGACAAAAACACAAAAAGCTGAAATTATTGAAGTACTTTCTAATGAATTCAAAACTGCTAACTCTATAATCTTTTGTGATTACAAAGGTTTAAAAGTTTCTGAATTAGAAAGTTTAAGAAAAGAAGCTCGCGCTAAAGACGCAAAAGTACAAGTTGTTAAAAATACTTTAGCAACTGTTGCGCTTAGTAATGTTGATTTGAATGGCGTTGAGCTAAAAGATACAAATATTTTAGTTTGGGGTGAAGATTCTGTAGCTGCTTCTAAAGTAGTTTCTGATTTTGCTAAAAAGAATGATAAGTTTGTAATCAAGTCTGCATATATTGACCGTGAAGCATCTGATGCTGCTAAAGTTGAAGCATTCGCAAAACTTCCAGGTCGTGAACAATTGCTTGCAATGCTTGCTGCTACTTGGATGGCACCTGTTGCAAACTTTACAATTGGTCTTGATGCTCTTAGACAAAAAAAAGAAGCAGAGGCTTAATAGCTAAACTTTAAAGTTGTCTGAGTATTCAGACTAAAAGATATAAGAGGATTGCTGAAATATACTTTTGCACAAGCGAAAATATATCAACTTCCCTTGACATATAAAATAAAAATTAAGGACATATATTATGGCAATAACTAAAGAAGATGTATTAGAATTTATATCAGGACTTTCTGTATTAGAACTTTCTGTATTAGTAAAAGAATTTGAAGAAAAATTTGGTGTTTCTGCTCAGCCTGTAGCTATGGCTGGCGGTGCTGGTGCTGCTGCTGAAGTTGCTGAAGAACAAACTGAATTTAACGTTATCATTACAGATGCTGGCGCTAAGAAAATTGGTGTTATTAAAGCTGTTCGTGCTCTTACTGGTCTTGGCCTAAAAGAAGCAAAAGAAGCAACTGAAGCTTTACCTTCAACTATTAAAGAGGGTGTAGATAAAGAAACTGCTGAAGCAGCTAAAAAAGAGCTTGAAGAAGCTGGTGCTACTGTAGAAATTAAATAATTCTGCGCTAAAGCGCGACATAGGAAATTTTTTTCCTATGCGACCATATTTTTTTGGGCGCTTTTACAATGAGATTTAGTCTTATTGTAAAAGTGCCCTTATGTCGTTTATAAGCACTTTAAAACTCAGCTCTATTTTTGAGCTCAAAAATTATCTAAGGACGCTTGGATAATATACGCTTAATTTTAACAATTAAGCCCCTAATTAACAACTCATCGAGGTAGCCTATGTTAAACACTTTATACTCCGGAAACCGTCTTCGTGTAGACTTCTCTAAAACTCCTCAAGAAATTGAAGTACCTAATTTATTACAATTACAACAAAGTTCATATAACAGCTTTTTAATGCTGGAAGACAAAGATAGAACTACAAGTGGTATTGAAAATGTATTTCAATCAGCTTTTCCTATTCATGATTCTCAAAATAGATTAACTATTGAATATCTTGGAAGTGAAGTTGGAAGACCTAAGTACACAGTTAGAGAATGTATGGAAAGAGGTCTTACTTATGCAGTGTCATTAAGAATGAAAACTCGCCTTATTCTATGGGACAGAGATGAAAATACTAAAGAAAAACTTGGTGTAAAAGACATTAAGGAACAAAGTATATTTGTTCGTGATATTCCATTAATGACTGAGCGAACTTCTTTTATTATTAACGGTGTTGAGAGGGTTGTTGTAAATCAACTTCACCGCTCACCTGGTGTTATTTTTAAAGAAGAAGAATCAACTACCGCAGGCAATAAACGTATTTATACTGGACAAATCATACCAGACCGCGGGTCTTGGTTATATTTTGAATATGACCCTAAAGACATACTTTATATGAGAATAAACAAACGTCGTAAAGTTCCAGTAACTATTATGTTCCGTGCTTTAGGCTATTCTAAACAAGATATATTAAAATTATTTTATCCAATTCAAACTATTAAAATTGAAGATAATAAATTTTCTATGGAATTTAATCCAAGTAATTATTCATCAAGATTAGATTATGATTTAGTTGATATGAAAGGCACGGTTCTTTTGTCAACTGGAAAAAGACTTTCTTTGAAAAAAGCACAAAAGTTTGTTGAAGATGGATTGAAAGAAGTGGAATACCCACTTGAAATTTTACTTGATAGATATCTTGCTCAGCCAATTATAGACCCGGAAACTGGTGAAATTCTTTTTGATACTATGACTAGTATTGATGAGAGTAAACTTAAAAAAATGGCTGAAATTGGTATAAATGAATTTAAAATTGCCAATGACTTAGCTGATGGCGTTGATGCTTCTATAGTAAATGCATTTATTGCAGATGCAGATTCACTTAAATTACTAAAACAAACTGAAGATATTGAAGATGAAAATGATTTATCGGCAATTCGTATTTATAAGGTTATGAGACCAGGCGAGCCGGTAACGAAAGATGCTGCAAAAGCATTTGTAAATCAACTGTTTTTTGATCCTGAAAGATATGACTTAACTAAAGTCGGCCGTATGAAAATGAATCATAAGCTTGGTATGAATATTCCAGAATATGTTACAGTTTTAACGCATGAAGATATTATAAATTCTGTTAAATATGTAATTAAAGTTAAGAATGGTCAAGGGCATATTGATGATAGAGATCACTTAGGAAATCGTCGTATTCGTTCAATTGGTGAACTTTTAGGAAATGAGTTACACAATGGCCTTGTGAAAATGCAAAAAGCTATTCGTGATAAATTATCCACTATGAGTGGTCCAATGGCTGAACTTATGCCACATGATTTGATTAACTCTAAAATGATTACATCTACTATTATGGAATTTTTCTCAGGTGGACAACTTTCTCAGTTTATGGATCAAACTAATCCGCTATCAGAAGTCACTCATAAGCGTCGTCTATCTGCTCTTGGTGAAGGTGGTCTTGTTAAAGAAAGAGCCGGTTTTGAAGTACGTGACGTTCACCCGACTCATTATGGTCGTATATGTCCGATTGAGACTCCAGAGGGTCAAAATATTGGTCTTATAAATACTCTTGCAACATACTCAAAAGTAAACGAGCATGGGTTTATTGAAGCACCGTATAAAGTAGTTAAAGATGGAAAAGTAACTTCAGAGGTAGTATATTTAACTGCTACTCAAGAAGAGGGCAAACAAATTGCAGCGGCTTCAAACAAAGTTGATGGTAATGGACAGTTCATTGAAGATATCATATCTGTTAGAAAAGATGGTGAAATCTTAATGCGTAAACCTAACGTATGTGAATACGCTGACTTATCATCTCACATGGTTGTAGGTGTTGCAGCTTCACTTATTCCATTCTTGGAGCATGATGATGCGAACCGTGCTTTAATGGGTTCAAACATGCAACGTCAAGCTGTACCTCTTATGAGAACAAACGCTCCGATAGTGGGAACTGGAGTTGAAAAACTTGTTGCCCGTGATTCGTGGGAATGTGTTAAATCTAAGCGTGCAGGTACAATTGAAAAAGTAGACGGAAGACACATCTATGTTATGGGCGAAGAAGATGGAGAAATCTATATAGATTATTATCCATTACAAAAAAATCTTCGTACTAACCAAAATACATCTTTTGACCAAAAACCGATTGTTAATGTTGGAGATAAAGTTACTAAAGGTCAAATCATTGCTGATGGTCCAAACATGGATCAAGGGGAGTTGGCTCTAGGTGTTAACGCTATGGTTGCATTCATGCCTTGGCATGGTTATAACTATGAGGATGCTATTGTTATTTCTCAAAGATTGATTCGTAAAGATGCTTTTACATCTGTTCATATTTATGAAAAAGAAGTTGAAGCCAGAGAATTAAAACATGGTGTTGAAGAGATTACTCGTGATATTCCAAATGTTAGAGATGATGAATTAGCTCATTTAGATGAAAGCGGTATTGTAAAAATAGGTACTAATATCTCTGGTGGTATGATTTTAGTTGGTAAAGTTTCACCAAAAGGTGAAGTTAAACCTACTCCGGAAGAAAGACTTCTTCGTGCTATCTTTGGCGAAAAAGCTGGACATGTTGTAAATAAATCTTTATACTGCCCTCCAAGCATGGAAGGTGTTATAGTTGACGTTAAAATCTTTACTAAAAAAGGTTACGACAAAGACCCTCGTGCATTAGAACTTGAAAAAGAAGAGCGTGATTATCTTGAGAGAGAACACTATGATCGTCTTCTTATGATTGATAAAGAAGAGATGTTAAGAGTAACAAGACTTTTAACAAAAGAGGCTCTAATAGCAGACATCAAGATTGGTGATACAGAATATAAAGTTGGAGAGTTAATTAATGGTGATGATTTACATGAAGTAAATCGCTTTGCCATGAATGCAATTGTAAAATCTTTTAGTGAAGATATTCAATCTGAGTACAATAAAACTAAAAACTATTTTCAAAAACAAAAAAGAATCTTCCGTGATGAGCATGAAGAAAAATTAACTATTCTAGAAAAAGATGATATTTTACCAAATGGCGTTGTAAAGTATGTCAAGGTTTATATTGCAACGAAGCGTCAACTAAAAGTTGGTGATAAGATGGCAGGTCGTCATGGGAATAAAGGTATTGTTTCAATCATTGTACCAGAAGTTGACATGCCTTACATGGAAGACGGCAGAAGCGTAGATGTATGTCTAAATCCGCTAGGGGTTCCATCTCGTATGAATATCGGGCAAGTTCTTGAGATGCACTTAGGTATGGCCGGTCGTGAACTTGGTAACCAGATTTTAGCAGAGTTTGAAAATAAACAAAAAGATTTTATAGATAATCTTCGCTCAAAAATGATCTCAATTGCTGATATTGCCGGCATGATGAATGCTGTTGAAGTGATAGGTGCTATGAGTGATGAAAAGTTCTTAAAATATGCTCGCGACTGGTCTAATGGGGTCAGATTCGCAACTCCAATTTTTGAAGGTGTTAATGAGAAAGAATTTGCTGAACTGTTTAAGTTGGCAAAAATGGATCATGATGGTAAAACAGTACTTTACAATGGTAAGACAGGTGAAAAGATTAAAGAGCGTGTTAATGTCGGCTACATGTATATTCTAAAACTTCATCACCTTGTTGATGAGAAAATTCATGCCCGTTCAACTGGACCATACTCTTTAGTAACTCAACAACCGGTTGGTGGTAAAGCACTCTTTGGTGGTCAGAGATTTGGAGAGATGGAAGTATGGGCTCTTGAGGCGTATGGTGCTTCAGCAGTTCTTAAAGAGATGCTTACTATAAAATCAGATGATGTTGATGGACGTGTACGTGCATACAAAGCAATTACCAAAGGTGAGTTAGTACCAGCTTCAGGTATACCTGAAACACTATTTGTATTAACAAAAGAGTTACAATCACTAGCTCTTGATGTAGAGATTCTTGACGAGGTTAAAAACGATGAGTAAATTAGTACCAGTAGAAATTACAGAAGATAAAAGACCAACAGACATTAAGCAGATACAGTTTCGTCTAGCTTCTCCAGAGAAAGTAATGTCTTGGAGTCATGGTGAAGTTAAGAAGCCGGAGACTATCAACTATCGTACTCTAAAACCGGAGCGTGACGGGCTTTTCTGTGCTAAAATTTTTGGACCGGTAAGAGACTATGAATGTCTTTGCGGTAAATACAAAAAGATGCGCTATAAAGGTGTTGTCTGTGAAAAATGTGGTGTTGAAGTAACCAGCACAAAAGTTCGTCGTCACAGAATGGGACATATTGAGCTTGTTACACCAGTTGCGCATATTTGGTATGTTAGTTCATTACCATCAAGAATCGGTACACTTTTAGGTATCAAAATGAAGGATCTTGAACGCGTACTTTATTATGAAGCTTATATTGTTGAATCTGGCGGAGAAGCATATTATGATGCTGATCAAAAAACACAGGTAGTTCAGTATGATGTTTTAAATGAAGAACAATACCGTACTTTAGTTCAGAGATTTGGTGAACTTGGCTTTAAAGCTCGTATGGGTGGTGAAGTTATCCGTGATTTACTTGATTCAATAGACTTGGTTGAATTGTTTACTAAACTAAAAGAGGATATCAATGAAACTAAAAGTGAAGCAAAAACAAAAACTATTGCTAAAAGACTTAAGGTCATTGAATCATTTTTAAATTCTGGAAATAATCCTGCGTGGATGATGTTGACTGTACTTCCAGTTCTTCCACCAGATTTAAGACCTTTGGTTTCATTAGATGGCGGTAAATTTGCAGTTTCTGATGTAAATGACTTATATCGTCGTGTTATTAACCGTA
>CALCGG010000161.1 GCA_937900945.1 uncultured Sulfurimonas sp.
GCATGAACCAACATCAAATGCATGGCATGTGGAACTCTTTTTAAATATCTAAATGTATCTCTCATCATCTGCAGTAAATTTTCTTCTGTTTTAATAAATTCCACTTTTATATCTACTTTATAAAGAAGGTAAAAACCAATTACAAACATAAAAGCATCCAGAGCAAATGCCACTTTGACTCCAAACCAGAAAACTACGAATCCGCTCAGTGCCATCCCCAGAGTATATGAAAACGACCAAATTATGGAATGAAGTTCATTTGCCTTTTGCAGCTTGCTTCCATCTAATATTTTTGGAAGAAGAGACATCTCCGTTGTAAAATAAAAACTGGCAGCCGCCATTTTTACAAATATTAAAATATACAAAAGCCATAAATCAGACACTTCATTAATAAACATTAAAAATAATGTCGCAACAATCTCGATTGAGAGAAGAGATAACATCAATTTTTTTGGTTTAAAACTATCTATTATTGAGCCAGACAAGGGTGCCTGAATTACACCTGCCAAAAAATGGAGCATAGCTGTAAAAGCGATTACCTCGGCTGAAACTTTCATATGAAGCAAAAGAGTATAGATGGCAACATTGCTAAACCATGCTCCAAAATATCCGATAAGCTGGATAAATGATAACTGCCTTAATACACTCTCTTGTTTTAATAATTTTATATACTCATTCATAAGCGCAAGATTATCATAAATACTGCTAAAAAACATGTAAAAAAGAAAATTTTTAAATTTATGTTTTTTTATTAAAGTAATTTTTTTATGTGTCGATATGTTGTGCAATAAGAATATTCTTTACAGAAACAAAGGAGTAAGTCATGGATGGCATAGCAAATGTTGCAAAACATCAACAAACACAGATGAGCACATCGGAAACTCAGGGAAGAGCAGCTCAAGTGCAGCAACAAGTTCAACAACCGCAGAATGTTGATGTAGTAAAAGAGATACAAAAAGAAGCTACAACAAAAATAGATTCAAAGGCACAAGTGGAAGATTTGGTAAAACAACTCAATGATGCTATGGCTCCTATGAATACTAATATAAGATTTGGGGTTGACTCTCAAGATATATTTTATGTATCTGTTATAGAATCTGAAACAAGTAAAATTATCAGAAGATTTCCGGCAGAACAAGCACAGAGTTTTCTTCCTAAGATGCAAGAAGTCACAGGTATATTATTTGATTCAAAAGGGTAATCAAAACCCTTTTGTTCAATAAGACATTTTTTTTATTTTTCCTTCATCTATTCACTAAAACAATCCTCTATTAATTCATTTATTACTATCCACTAACTATTTTTTAATATATTTTATAGTAAAATCGCGTCAATTATTTTAATTATAAAGGTTTTTATATGAAACAAGAAGTTAAAAAAGTAGTTTTAGCTTATTCTGGTGGACTAGACACTAGCGTAATCTTAAAATGGCTGCAAGATGAGTACAAGTGTGAGGTTGTAACTTTTACCGCTGATCTCGGTCAAGGTGAAGAACTTGAACCTGCTCGTAAAAAAGCACTTGAACTTGGAATCAAACCTGAAAATATTTTCATTGACGACCTAAAAGAGGAATTTGTAAAAGATTATGTGTTTCCTATGTTTAGAGCAAACACTATCTATGAAGGTGAATACTTGTTGGGTACTTCTATCGCTCGCCCTCTTATTGCTAAAAGACAGGCGGAAATTGCTAAACTCACAGGTGCTGACGGAGTTAGTCATGGAGCAACTGGTAAAGGTAACGATCAGGTTCGTTTTGAGATGGGTTATTTAGCTCATGATTCAACTCTTACTATTATAGCTCCATGGAGAGAATGGGATCTCAATTCTCGTGAAAAACTTTTAGCTTATGCAGAAAAACATGGCATATCAATTGAGAGAAAAGGCAAAAAATCACCTTATTCTATGGATGCAAATCTACTTCACATATCTTATGAAGGCGGTATTTTAGAAGACCCAAATGCAGAACCGGAAGAGAGCATGTGGTTGTGGAGTGCTTCACCTGAAAATGCACCAGACAAAGCAGAATACATAGAAATCGGATACCAAAATGGTGATCCTGTTACACTTAATGGCAATGCATTAAGTCCTGCTACTATGTTAAAAACACTTAACGAAATTGGAAACAAACATGGCATAGGCCGTGTAGACATTGTAGAAAATCGTTTTGTCGGTATGAAAGCTCGTGGTTGTTATGAAACCCCAGGTGGAACAATTATGTTAAAAGCTCATCGTGCTATAGAGTCTATAACACTTGACCGTGAAGCTGCGCACCTTAAAGATGAGATGATGCCTAGATATGCAAAACTTATTTATAATGGTTTTTGGTTTTCTCCAGAGCGTGAAATGCTTCAAGCTGCGATTGATAATACACAAAAATATGTCAGCGGAACAGTTCGTCTTAAGCTTTACAAAGGAAATGTTATGGTTGTGGGTCGTTCATCTGATATATCACTTTTCAATCCTGAATATTCAACCTTTGAAGAAGATGCTGTTTACGATCAAAAAGATGCCGCAGGATTTATAAAACTAAATGCACTTCGTTTTATAATCGCAGGCAAAGTAAGAAAGAAAAAATAGAATTACATTAAAATTAAAGGAATTAAAAACATGAGTATAATTAAAATAGATATGAATTCGGATGAATTTCAGGCAGAACTTGAAAAAACAATTAGATTTACGGATAAAGTAGTAAAGCAGTTTAACTGGGAGTACAATCCACAAGAAGAGATAAATGAGGGTGTTCAACTTGGACTTGCTCGTCATAAAATCATGTATAACAAAAGATTTTGTCCATGTTTCGTAGTTGAACAAGTAGATGGAAAACCAAGAAGTGTTGAAGACAGAGTTTGTCCATGTACCCCTGCTATAGAAAAAGAGATTCCAGAAGACGGTGTTTGCCACTGCCAAATATTTTGTACACCAGAATTTGCTGCTAACAAACGAATCGAAATGGGTATGGAAGAAGTAGTTCATCAACATTCTCGCGGTTTAACGAAAGAAGAATGTGAAGTTTTAGTTGCTCAACATGAATTAGACAGCGATGAACTTACAGCATTGCTTGAAGCAAGAGAACTTGGCATGGTTAAGTTCAAACTAGTAGATGTTAGAGAGCATATGGAATGGCAAATGGGGCACATCAAAGGTGCCGATAAACTAGTTCCAACAAGTAGCTTTTTTAACACTTTAGGTGAATCTGGGCTTGATAAAGACGAAAACATCATAGTTTATTGTCATGTAGGAAGCAGAAGTGCACATGTTGCAAGAATATTAAATGACATGGGATACAAAAAAATAGGAAATTTATCTCATGGTATTGTTTCTTATAGCGGACAAATAGAAAGATAATAGATTTCTTATCCCAAGAAGTCTATCTGCCTAGAATGAGGCGAGTTTAGAAAAGTGGGCTTTCTGCCGTGCTTTTATATGACATAGAACACACGTGCTCATTTTGCGTTTTAATAATAAAAGGACCTATTTATGAAAGTATTACTAATCAAAGATGTTAAAAGTCTTGGAAAAGCTGGTGAAGTTAAAGAAGTTAAAGATGGTTATGGAAAGAATTTTCTTATAGGTAAAGGCTTTGCAAAGCATGCAACTAGTGAAATTTTAGCGCAACATGCTCAAGATGAAAAAGACAGAGCAAGAGATGAAGCAGCTGAAATCGCCTCACTAAAAGAGTTAGCAAAAGTTCTTGATAAAGATGAGATAATAATCAAGAAAAAAATGGGTGATAATGGTCACCTTTTTGGTTCTATCACTAAAGAAGAGATTGCTTCTGCTTTAAAAGAACAACACGGAATTGAAATAGACAAAAAACACATAACTGAGAAACTCTCCATTAAAACTGTAGGTGAGCATGATGTTGACTTTAAACTAGGTCATGGCATTCATGCCACTCTACATGTGGATGTTGTAGGCGAATAATGTTTGATGCTACTACAATACTTGCATATAAGGGCAAAAACAAGGCTGTAATTGGCGGAGATGGACAAGTTACTTTTGGTGACAGTATTTTAAAAGGTAACGCTACGAAAATCCGAACACTGCATAAAGGTAAAATCCTTGCCGGTTTTGCAGGAAGTACAGCGGATGCTTTTAATCTTTTTGACATGTTTGAAGAGTTTTTGGAAGATAAAAAAGGTGATATTTTAAAATCTGTCATCGAATTTTCTAAAGCATGGAGAAAAGACAAAGTTCTTCGTCGCCTCGAGGCCATGATGATAGTTTTAAACACTGAACATATTTTCATACTTACCGGCAACGGTGATGTTGTTGAGCCGGAAGACGGCGAAATAGCTTCTATCGGAAGTGGTGGAAACTATGCGATATCTGCAGCACGAGCACTCAAAAAACACACAAATCTAGATGAAGAAGAACTGGTAAGAGAAAGTTTACATGTAGCAGCAGACTTATGTATTTATACTAACCACAATATCAAAACCCTTACGCTAGAGGAAAACGAAGAATGAACTTAACACCAAAAGAGATAGTTGAATACTTAGACAAGTATGTTATATCTCAAAAAGATGCAAAAAGAACAATTGCTTTAGCGCTGAGAACAAGATACAGAAGAATGCAGTTAAGCCCTGAACTGCAAGATGACATCATGCCAAAGAACATCTTGATGATAGGCTCAACCGGTGTTGGTAAAACAGAGATTTCAAGACGACTTGCAAAGATGATGAAGGTTCCATTTATTAAAGTGGAAGCCAGTAAATATACTGAAGTCGGTTTTGTTGGTCGTGATGTTGAGTCTATGATAAGAGATTTGGTTGTAAACGCCATCAGTCTTGTAAAAGCTGAACAAGAAGAGCTAAGTAAAGATAAAATAGAAAACTATGTTATAAACAAAATAGTAGAAAAACTTCTCCCTCCCCTGCCGGAATCTGCAAGTGAATCCAAAAAAGATGATTATCAAAGACTCTTAGTTGTAATGGAAGAAAAAGTAATAAATGGTGAGATGGATGATAAAATTATTCAAATTGAATTTGACAAAATAAACATTGAATTTAATGACACTAATCTTCCTCCTGAGATGGCAAAAGTTCAAGAATCATTTTCTAAAATTTTTGAAACTATGAATAAAGAAGATAAGAAAAAAGATGTAACGGTAAAAGATGCTAAAGAGCTGTTAAAGCACGAAGCAACCTCAAAACTTTTAGATATGATCAACATTAACAATGAAGCTCTAAAAAGAGCGCAAAATGGCGGGATTATCTTTTTAGATGAGATAGACAAAATCGCTATCAGTGCAAAGTCTCAAGGAAGAAATGATCCTAGCAAAGAGGGTGTTCAAAGAGACTTATTGCCAATAGTTGAAGGTAGCAGTGTTACTACAAAATATGGTGTAATAGAGACTGACCATATTCTATTTATAGCAGCCGGTGCATTTCACTTAACCAAACCAAGTGATTTAATCCCTGAACTTCAAGGGAGATTTCCATTAAGAGTTGAGCTAGAATCTTTAACAGAAGAAACGCTCTATAAAATTCTTACACAAACTCAAAATTCTTTGCTAAAGCAGTATGAAGCACTTTTGGGTGTAGAAGATGTAAAACTTACTTTTGAAGATGAGGCAATTCATGCAATTGCAAGACTTGCACATCGTGCTAATGAAGTAACAGAAGATATCGGGGCAAGACGACTTCACACCGTTCTTGAAAAAGTTCTTGAAGACATCAGCTTCAATGCTGAAGAACACAAAGGTGAAGAAGTTATTATCACTTCTGAACTTGTACATGAAAAATTAGATGTAGTTGTTGAAGATGAAGATTTATCTAGATATATCTTATAAAAAATAATCGCATTTCATTTTGTTTCATAAAATTAAAGGGAATAAATAATGACTAAAGCTGGTTTCGTATCTCTCATCGGTCGTCCAAATGCTGGAAAAAGCACACTCATGAACTCACTTTTAGGTGAGAGTATAGCTATGGTTTCTCAAAAAGCTAACGCTACAAGAAAGCGTTCTAATGCTATTGTCATGTATGAAGATACTCAAATCATCTTTGTAGACACTCCTGGACTTCATGAAAAAGAGAAGATTCTAAACCAGTTTATGCTTGAAGAGGCACTCAAAGCCATGGGAGACTGTGACCTGATAGTTTATTTGGCACCGGTAACCGACGGTGTAGAGCATTATGAAAAATTTTTAAAACTCAATAATGCTAAAGTAAAACATATAATTGTTTTGAGCAAAATAGATCAGGTATCTCAGGATAGACTATTTAAAAGAATCAACTCATACAATCAGTTTTCAGAACATTTTGAAGCACTTATACCTGTCGCAGTTCCTAAAAAAATCGGGCATGCTGACTTGCTAAAAACTATTTCAAAAAATCTGCCCGACTCTCCATATCTGTTTGACCCTGAAGATTTAACCAGTGAGCTTGTTCGTGATATTTATGCAGGTTTTATAAGAGAAGGTATCTTTGAAAATGTTAGTGATGAAATACCTTACGAATCAGATGTAATAATCGACTCGATAGAAGAAGACAATAATCTCGATAAAATTCATGCAACAATCATCATAGAAAAAGAATCCCAAAAGGGAATAATAATAGGCAAAGGCGGAGATTCTATAAAAAGAATCGGAAAATATGCCAGAGAAAAAATAGAGTTTTTAAGTGGCAAAAAAGCTTACTTAAATTTGCAAGTTACAGTAAAAAAAGGGTGGACGAAAGATAAGGCTTTTTTAAAGGAGATAGGATATAAAAATGATTAAAAACTCAACTGGAGTTTTGATTAAAATACTATTTTTATCACTATCTGTGCTATCGGTATACGCAAATGATTTGATAACCAGCTATAGAATAAACGGTATAGATGGTATAAAAAAGCAGATGGACTTAGAACTAACAAAAGAAAATTATTGGAATAATTATTTAAAAGATAAAGATACAACATTCGGTTACCTAGAATCGTATTCATCAGTACTGACATGTGATAAAAGTACATCCTCACTCAAATTTTATAAAGAAGATGAACATCAAATATTTAAATTGCAAAAGAAATATGACGCATTTACCGGCAAGATTCAAGGGGATAAAGAAAAAGAGGGAGACTTAAAAACTCCTATAGGAGTTTACAATTTAACAAAAAAATTATCAAATGTAGATTCCTTTTACGGACCTTTGGCATTTGTTACATCCTATCCAAATAGTTATGATCAGTATAAAGGTAGAGAAGGTCATGGCATATGGATACATGGTCTTCCTATTAATCAAGAAAGAGATGATTTCACCAAAGGATGTATTGCTATTAATAACTCTAGTATAGAGTGCTTAGATAAAAACATAAATATTGAAAAAACTATACTAATAATTAATAACTCTGAAGTAAAGCAAAATACTTCAAA
>CALCGG010000162.1 GCA_937900945.1 uncultured Sulfurimonas sp.
TCATCAAGAACGATTGCTCTTACTCCATTGCTTCTAATGTTAGAGAATTCACTTAAATTTGTTCGTTTTACAATACCTTTTTGAGTAAAGAATACTAAACCTTTTTCTTCACTGAAATCTGTTGTAGGGATGATTGAACGGATTTTCTCATCTGCTACAAGGTTTAGAAGATTTACAACTGCCTTACCTTTAGCAATTCTGCTTCCCTCAGGGATACGGTAAACTTTTAACCAGTGAAGCTGACCACGGTCAGTTACAAAAAGAAGTGTGTCATGTGTGTTACATGTAAAGAATCTTTCTATAAAATCATCTTCATAAGTAGTTACAGCAGTTTTACCTTTTCCACCTCTTTTTTGTTTCTCATATGCATCTAACGGAACTCTTTTTATATATCCACGGTGAGTAATAGTTACTACCATAGGCTCGTTAGGGATTAAATCTTCGATGTCGATATCATCATAATCATCTTCAATCTCTGTTCTTCTTTTATCTGTATATGTCGCAAGAATTTCATCAAACTCGTCACCGATAATGCCATGAAGTATCTCTTCACTTCTGAGAATAGATTCTAAGTACTCAATAAGTTCAAGTAACTCACGAAGTTCATTCTCTATTTTTTCTCTCTCAAGACCTGTTAATCTACCAAGACGCATATCAACAATGCTTTGGGCCTGAATCTGTGAAAAATCAAAATTTGAAACTAAGTTTTCTCTTGCTTCATCTATACTCGCACTAGCTTTGATTACTTTAATGATTTGATCAATTATATCAAGGGCTTTTTTCAAACCTTCTAAGATATGGGCTCTTGCTTTTGCTTTTTCAAGGTCAAAAATAGTACGGCGGATGATTACAGTTTTACGGTGATTTATAAAATGCTTCATTATAGTAATGATGCCAAAAATTCTAGGTTCTTGATTTAAGATAGAGAGCATGATGATACCAAAGGTTGTTTGCATGCTTGTTTGTTTGAAAAGATTGTTTAATACTATTTCACTCATTGCATCTTTTCTTAGCTCGATCACAACTCTCATCCCATCACGGTCAGATTCGTCACGTATTTCAGAAACACCATCGATCATCTTATCTTTTACAAGGTTCGCAATATTTTCTATCAGACGGGCTTTATTTACTTGATAAGGAAGTTCATCAATGACGATAACTTCTTTCTTGGCTTTTTGCTCTATGTGAGTCTTTGCACGAACTTTAATACGGCCGCGACCAGTCTCGTAAGCGTCTGTGATTCCTTTTTTACCAAAAATGATTCCCCCAGTTGGAAAGTCAGGAGCTTTTATATGTTCCATGATTTCAGACAATTCAATATTTGGATTAGCTAGAAGTGCTTTTAGTCCAAGCATAATCTCTTGTGGATTGTGTGGAGGAATGTTAGTAGCCATACCAACAGCTATACCTGAAGAACCGTTAATAAGAAGATTTGGAACACGAGTAGGCATAACATCCGGTTCTTTAGTAGTACCGTCATAATTTTCTATCATGTTTACAGTATTTTTATCTAAATCTTTTAAAAGCTCACCTGCATACTTAGTCATACGAGCTTCCGTATATCTCATCGCCGCAGCACTATCACCATCAACAGAACCGAAGTTTCCTTGACCGTCAACAAGTTCCATTCTCATAGAGAACGGCTGAGCCATACGAACAAGTGCATCATAAACAGCAGTGTCACCATGTGGGTGGTACTGCCCGATAACATCACCGACTATACGAGCTGATTTCTTGTATTTTGCACCGAAAGAAAGGTTTAACTTGTCCATTGCATAAAGAATTCTTCTATGAACCGGCTTTAGTCCATCTCTAACATCCGGCAAGGCACGACCTACAATTACACTCATAGAGTAATCAAGGTAGCTGTTTTGAAGAGACTCTTCAATATTGATAGTTTGTATAACGTCGTTGTGTAGCAAATTGCTCATATAAAAACCCTAGTTATTGAAAATAAAATTGTTTTATAATATCTAATAATCCCTTAAGATAATATGTAGGGGCCATAAAAATATACAGAAGTGTTATGAATGTGAAATAGCGAAACCTTATAGTGTGATATACAGTATTCAACAGAAAAAATATTACTTAATTTTATAACTGATTAAATATTAATCAGTTATTTGACTAATATCATTTGTCTAACTTGTATAATTTTGACACTTAAACTATAAGGATATAAAATGAAAAAATGGTTACTCGTAGCATTAATGCTATTACCATCTTTAGCATTGGCTGAAGATGCACCTAAACTAGATAGTGGTGATACAGCGTGGATGATGATGTCAGCTGCCATGGTATTGCTTATGACTCCTGCAGGTCTTGCACTTTTTTATGGCGGTATGACCCGTTCTAAAAACTTACTTAATACTTACGCTATGGTGCTTATGGCATTCACAGTTGCCTTTGTTGCTTGGATAGCAGCTGGATATTCAATGGCTTTTGGTTCTGCTGAAGGCAGTATGAATGGTGTTATCGGTGGTTTTTCAAATCTCTTCCTAAATGGTATTAAATGGACTGATTTAAGTGGAACTTATCCTACATATGTATTTGTTGTATTCCAAGGTACATTTGCTGCGATAACCGTTGCCATTGCAAGTGGTTCTGTAATAGAGAGAATTAAATTCTCAACTTGGCTAGTATTTGTTGCTATCTGGGTTATAGCTGTATATGCTCCGATTACACACATGGTATGGGGTGGCGGATACTTATTTGATTTAGGTGCTCTTGACTTTGCTGGTGGTACGGTTGTTCACATGAATGGTGGTCTTGCTGGTTTAGTATTGGCTTTCTTAGTTGGTAAGCGTGCCGGTTATCCAAAAGTTGCTATGAAACCTATGAGTGTTATGCTTACAGCTCTTGGTGCCGCATTACTATGGTTTGGATGGTATGGATTTAATGGTGGATCTGCATTTGGTGCAAACGCTATTGCCGGTCTTGCTTATTTGACTACAACTTTAGCAACTGCTGTAGCTGCTATTACTTGGGTACTTATCGAATGGATGTTATTTAAAAAGCCAACCCTTCTTGGTGCTGCTTCAGGTGTTGTAGCAGGTTTGGTTGCTATTACTCCGGCTGCTGGTTTCGTTGATGTAGGCGGAGCTATGATTATCGGTGTTGTTGGTTCAGCTATAGCGTTCTTTGGTGTTGCAATACTTAAAAAGAAGCTTGGATATGATGATTCTTTAGATGCATTTGGTATTCACTTCTTGGCCGGTCTATGGGGTGCAATCGCTACTGGTATATTTGCTCTTAATGATAAAGACTTATTATGGGACGGCCCACTTAAAGAGAGTGGTGATAGAATGGGACAGATAATGGTTCAATTTGAATCAGTTGCAATTGTCGGTATTTTTACTTTAGTTGGTACGGTTGTAGTTTATTATATAGCTTCAGCATTGACTGGCGGCGGAAGAGTTGACGAAGAGACTGAAAGTGTTGGTCTTGATGAAGCTGTTCATGGAGAAAGAGGACTTAATCTATAAGAGTTGATTAAAACCATAAATATGGTTACAATTTTAAAATTCAAAGGGGGTATAGCCATCCAAGAGCAAACTAACGCATACCAGTAAGTCATAAATGGGTAAGATGTGAAGTAGCTATCTTTAAGCCTTTACTAGTAAAGGTGAAAGGTAGATGCTTTGCAGGTTGCTCATTTATG
>CALCGG010000163.1 GCA_937900945.1 uncultured Sulfurimonas sp.
AAAAAGATTCAAAACAGGATAACAATCAGTCAAAAAAACAGCAAAAGAAAGATTTAGAGCAGTTAAGCAAAGATGAGAATCAAACAAAAGGCTCTGCTAACTCGTCAGCTCCAAAAGATTCTCAAGATAAGATGAGTGATGCCGAGGAAAAGAAATGGTTAGAAAAATTGAATCTGCAAAAAAATACTTACATGTATATGTTAAATAATCAAAAACCACAAGAGGAGAACTCAGATGAAAAACCTTGGTAAGATACTACTTTTACTTCTTGTAACTTCACATGTCATGCTGTTTGCAGGTGTTAAAGCAAGTCTTGAACAAAGTACTATCAGCATGGGAGATACTGCAACCTTAAATTTAAGCATAAGCGGTAAAGATATAAAACGACCGCAAATACTGAAATTATGCGACACTGATGTTGTTGCAACAGGCTCAAGAACAAATATTGAGATGGTAAATGGAAACTATAACAGGAGTTACGTTCTCTCTTACCAATTTGTACCGCAAAAAGACTGTGAAATCCAACCGATAGAGGTTGAAGTAGATGGCGTAATCCAAAAAAGCAGCAGTGTTAGTTTGAAAGTAAAGCCGGTTGACAGAAGTCAGGATTCTGACTTTATTTTGAGCTTATCCAGTGATAAAAAAGAGGTTTTAGTTGGAGAACCTTTTGAAGCGACCCTTTTATTTAAACAAAAGAGTGGTGCCCAAGCGGTAGATTCTAAATACATTGCCCCTGACTTAAAGGGCTTTTGGAATAAAAATGAGTCGAAGCCTATCCAATATAAAGATGGTGATTATGCTGTTACTAAAGTTATCTATACTTTGTCGGCGCAAAGAGTAGGGGAACTTGAAATTTCACCGGCAAAGATACAAATAGCTTCAAGGTCAAATACTAGGGACATGTTTGGCATGTGGATGCAAAACTTGAACTGGAAAACCTATTTCTCAAACGAGCTAAAGGTAACTGTTAAGCCATTGCCAGAGGGAGTTTTTCTTGTTGGCGATTTTACAATAAGTGCCAGTGCTGATAAAAATGAGATAAATCCAAATGAAGCGCTGAATGTTGTTGTTAAAGTCAAAGGTGAAGGTAATTTAGAGGATATTAAAACATTAAAGCCTTATGTAGATAATGTAAGCGTTTTTGATGAAAAAATAGCTATACAAAATTCTGAGTTGTCGCAAAAAATGGCTTTTGTAGCGGATGCTGATTTTAGTGTTCCCCCATTTTCTATAAAGTATTTTGATTTAAAAACAAAAGAGGTTAAAACTATTGCAACAGAAGAGATAAAGGTTAAAGTCAATGGAGCAAAAGCTAAAAAAGAGCTGACAATAAAGCGTCAAGAAAGTGAAGATACAGCTACCCAAGCACTTGAAAGTACTAAAACTGCTATCTCTTATTCTTGGCTTTTAATAGCCTTTGCTGCAGGCTTGGCAGGTGGAATTTTAATCATGATGCTAAAGCCATGGAAGTTTTTCGCTAAAGATAAATCTGTAAACATAAAAGACCCTAAAATTCTTTTGATGAAACTATTACCGTTTAAAAGTGATGAAGAGGTGCAAAAAATAGTAGATATTTTAGAGAAAAATATCTACTTAAATGAAAAAATAGAGATTGATAAAAAAGTTTTAAAAATGATACTAAAAAAATACTCTATAAGTTAAGAGTATTTTTTAGTCAAAAATTTCATGCAGTTTATTGCCATCCGCCATTTTTTTATGAACTTTTTCCCAGTCGTCGTTAGCGATACTTTGCTTTAGTCTTGAGAGTTCATGCTCAAAAAGTTCTATCGCTTCAAGGATATTTGATTTGTTTTGCTTAAAAACATCTTCCCACATAAAAGGGGAACTTTTTGCTAAACGGCTCATGGAGCGAAAACCACCGGCTGCAAGAGCCAAGATGTTGTCTTTTTGTTCTTGTTTCATAACAGTATTGGCCAAGGAATAAGAGATAGCATGTGGCATATGTGAGATAAACGCCGCATGTCTGTCATGCTCTTTTGCTTTCATGAAATACTTTTTCATGTTGAGTGATTTAAAAATCTTCTTAGCAACTTTTGCTTGATGTTCACCGCTGTCTTCGAGATTACAAAGAACTACGACTTTATCATCATAAAGACCTTCAATCGCCGCATACGGACCATAGTTCTCTGTTCCGGTCATAGGATGTGCTGCAACAAAGTTTTTTCTCAGTTCTAAAGGAACAGATGAGATAATAATCTCTTTTGTGCTGCCTAAATCAATGATGGTAGTATTTTCATCAACACCTTTTAAATTTTGAAGTGCTGCAATAATTCCATTTACCGGAATTGCTAAAAAAACAACATCATAGTTTTTAGTTTCATTAAAATCAACTATTTTATCTACTAAATTTAATTCAAGTGCATCTTTTTGATGCTGTTTATTATGGTCACTTCCTACAACGCTTGTTACGAAATCTAATCTTTTTAAACTAAGCGCGAGAGAGCCACCCATTAAGCCTAAGCCTATAATTGCTATATTCATGTCATATCTTTATTATTAAGTAGGAAATTATACAAAATTTACTTAACATTAAACACATAAAAGGTAAAATCTTTGCTTATTTTATAATTATGGAACCTTAATGAAAATCTTCTTGACACTTTTTTTAACCTTACTGGCAGTTAATTTATCTGCAACAACTATCAAAGCAATTAAATATGTCGGGATGGTTCATCTCTCAGAGTCAGTAGCAATCAGAATGCTTGATTTTGAAGTTGGAGATGATGTGAGTCGTGAAGCAATTGATAAAGCGGTGAAAAAATACTTTAAACAAGGTTATTTCAACGATGTATGGGCTGAGATAGATGAAGATACATTAACATTCAACTTTAAAGAAAAAGCAATTATTTCAAAGATAGAGCTTAAGGGCTGGAAAGAAAACGATAAAGAGATAACAGACAGTGTCATTCAAATAAAAAAAGGCTCACTATATGATGAAACAAAATTGGAAGCTGCTAAAAAAAGAATTATTGAGGCTATCAGTAAAGACGGCAAAATAGACAGTGTTGTAGAGATAGAAAAAGAGTATTTGGACAATGGAAGCATCAAGATAACTTTTGTAGTAAACGAAGGTGAAAAAATTATAATTGACAGTTTAAATTATAGCGATGGCTTGATGCTAGATACTGATCTTTTTGATGATGTGATAGCAAATAAAGAGCACGAATTTATGGGTTGGTTCTGGGGCCGTAATGACGGTAAGATGAGTTTAACAGACTTGCAGTATGATCCACTTAGAATTCGTGATTTGTACATGCAGTACGGTTACTTGGATGCTAAGGTGAATGAACCCTTTGTAAGAGCTAATTTTGACAGCTATACAGCTGACATGAGTTACCAGATAAAAGAGGGTGAAGTTTATACTATCAGTAAAATTACAATAAATCAGGTTGTAAAAGTTATAGATGATAGTAAGATAATGGAAGTGATAGATCTTAAAGATGGTGAACCTTTTAATATAAAAACATTTCGTGATGATGCACAGGACATTAAAACTATTATTGCAGACTTGAGTTATGCTTTTGTAGAAGTTGTACCGGATTTGAAAAAAAATAAAGAAGACCATACTGTTGAAGTGGTCTTTAAAATCACACCGGGTGATAAAGTAAAAATAAGAAATGTTTTAATTTCAGGAAATGGCAGAACCTTAGACAGAATCATTAGAAGAGAGTTGTACCTTGGACCTGGTGACATGTATTCGCTCACGGATTTAACAGATTCTCGTAATGCTCTTGGAAGACTTGGCTTTTTTGATAGCAATACAATTGAAGAAAAAAGAATAGACAACAAAAATATGGATTTAATTGTTAAGGTAAAAGAAGCTCCAACAGGAAATATTCAGCTAGGTGGCGGATACGGAAGTTATGGCGGTCTTTTAGTAAGTGTATCGGTTGATGATAGAAATGTTTGGGGTTCAGGCATTAATATTGGAGTGAAGGCTGAAAAGTCACAAATGACACAAAATTACTCTTTTAGCATATCTAACCCAAGACTCAATGACAGTGATTTTAGTGGTAATTTCTCGATCTTTCAATCTGAAAATGAGTATACTGACTATACAGTAAGCACAGATGGTTTGAGTATCGGAACAGGTTATAGATTTACAAGACATCTTAGCGGATATCTAGGATATGGCTATTCATCCAACAGTTATAGTGGTTATGTTGCGGACTCAACCTATGTAGATACTTATTATTTTGAAAACTATGCAAAAAGCTCAGTTACTCTAAGTGCAAAATTTGATAATACAGATGATTTTTATCTTCCTCGTGAGGGTATGACATTGAGCCAAAGTTTTGAAAAAGCCGGGCTTGGTGCTGATGCAGATTTTTTCAAAGCAAGAACAACTTTTGGAAAATTTAATGGTCTGGAAGATTATGTAGGATTTGACGCAATTTTTAGATATAAAGCCAGATTTAACTATGTGGCAGATACCGGCATGTTGCCTATTGCTGAGAAATTTTATATGGGTGGTATCGGAAGCGTTAGAGGATATCAATCTTATTCTTTATCACCTCTTGATACAGATGATGAAACAAGAAGGATAGGTGGAAAACAAACTTTTTCAAATAGTATAGAGTTAAGTTTGCCTCTTGTTGAAAAAGCTAAAATGAGACTTGTGACTTATTTAGACTGGGGATTTATTGGTGATGATACAATATCTGAGATTTCTCGTGGCGGTTATGGTGCCGGAATGGAATGGTTTTCACCGGTTGGACCGATACAGCTTATGTTCTCTAAACCATTAAATCAGCAATCTGGGGATACTACAGCCTCTTTCGAATTTACTATGGGGCAAAGATTTTAAGGGCTACATGTAGCTTCTAGAAATCTTTTAGATTTTGCTTGAGAGTTAAGTTTTTTTTAGTTGAACAACACTTTAAATCTGTCTATTCCATCTAGCTTACTAACGGCTTCTTTTGTTAAGTAAAGAAGCTCTTTGGATTCTATCTTCAATGTGCCATCAGAAAATTTAAAATCAAAATCAATGTTTCTAGGTTTATGACTAAGTAAAGCTACGCTGAGTGAAAGAAGATAACTAAGAGCATAGAGAGTTTCTTTGTTTGGAAGTAAAAGAGTGTAATTTTGCATGTGAGTGTCGGAAGGTAGTTTTTTTCTGGCAAATCTTGTCAATGTCGCTATTAAAAGTATTTGAGAGTGTGTAAAACCATATTCAAGTGCACTCTGTATTAAATAATAGCTATGCTTATTGTTTGAATAAAAATGAATGTTGCTGCCGGCATTATAGAGTTTTGCTGCTATTGCTAAGTCACTTCTATATTTTTTGTCTATTTTTAGGTGCTCATGCGTCATATCAAATAGTTTTTTACTTAATATATTGAGTTGATTTGAAAAGTTTATATCCGGTATATATGCATCTAAAATATAGCGTACTGAAGTGTTATAGTTGCTTGGAAACTTGTCATTTGAACTTCTTAGCAGGTCTGAGAGGAAAACACCTTCTCTTACTCCTACACCGCTTGTAATGAGCTTTTTAACAGATATTTTTTTGAGCAGTCTGCTTAAGATAAGTGCTCCGGGCTTAATGACATCAAATCTGTCAGCTTTGATGCCAAGCTGTGTCAGTTCTGTTTCATCAGCATCAAGGATAGACTCTATAAACTCTTCAAATTCAGAGCTTGAACATTCAAAGCCATGAAGTTTGTTGAGTGGATATTTACTGTTTTGTATGATTGCATTAGATATTGCTCTGAATGTACCGCCAATACCGATTATGCTTGATACTTTACCAGGCTTAATCGCTTCTAGTTCAGAATCTATATATTTTATGGCTTCCTTAATTTTATTTTTATCACAAAAAAGTTCTTTTAACCTTACAGTACCTAGATTTAAGGAGATTGTATTGCTTACATCTTTTTTGTTGATAGTGCTAAATTCTGTAGAGCCTCCTCCAATGTCTATACTTAAGGAGTTTTCTTGCTCAGGAAGTAAATTGGCACAGGCAATACCGCCAAGATATGCTTCTTTGGAACCATCTATAATTTTAATATTGAGTTTTAACTCTGATTTTACTTTGAGTATAAAATCTTTTTTATTTGGTGCATCCCGCAGAGCAGACGTCGCAACGCATAAAATTTTTTTAGTTTTGAAAGATGAAGTTATGGTTAAAAAGTCACGCAGTGCATCAAAAGTTCTTTCCATGGGGATTTTTTGAAGATTTCCGCTATTTTTGTATGCATCTTCAGAAATCCGAACTTTGCTTTTTGCTTCATGGAGTAAGTGGAATGCAAAACGGGAAGTTTTTTCATATATGACCATTCTGACAGAATTGGAACCTATATCTATAACAGCTACTCGCTTTGCCAAAACCCTATTCTTCCGCTAAAATATTTTTATATTTAAATTGAAGTTCTGCAATGGATTCAACATTGTCCTTATCCGGCACTATACAATCGATAGGGCATACAGAGATACATGCTGGCTCATCATATACACTTACACATTCAGTACAACGATCAGGGTCTATGAAGTAGATTGGATCTCCTTCTTCTATCGCCATTGTAGGACATTCTTCACGACATGCATCACATGCTATGCACTCATCATTTATTATCAAAGCCATCATAAAACCTTATATTTAATTCATCTATTATATATGTGTTCGATTTATATCAGAATAAAGCTTTATTATTTTTGAAATGAAGATTATTTACTTTTTATGTCACTTATATCTTGGAAGAATACAAGAAAGTTTGGAGTTCAATTGCAGGGAAGCTATTGTTCCGTCAATCCCATCTTTTCTGTTTTGTAGTTTTATTTTTGCACCTAAGGCATCGGCAGCACTTTTTGCTAAAAATAGCCCAAGACCAACGCCGGATTTATTGCCTTGTCTTTTAAATGGAGCAAATAAATCGACGCTCTCGTCAATGCCGCATCCTTCATCAATAACTTCTATTAGCAGCCCAAAATCATCTTGAGAACTTCTTATGGTTACATTTTTACTTTTAGGTGTGAATTTTAAGGCATTTTGTAGAAAATTTTGCACAATCTGATTTAAAAGACTGACTTGAAGTGTTGCCATAAATCCACTTGGTTCAAAATACATGTGTAATGTTTTAGATTCATTTTCAGCTAAAAGTTTAAAGTCATCCGCTTTTTGTTTCAGTACCGCTATAATATCGACTTCTACAGGTTTATCAAGCTGCGCACCCTCTTGACGACCTATGTTTAGTATATTTGAGACTACAATATTCATTTCATCTATTGTTTTATTTGTAATTTTTAGAGCCTCTATGTACTCTTCCGGAGTTCGTTTTTTTATGAGCGTTACTTGATTCTTTAATTTTATAACAGCTAATGGAGTTTTTAATTCATGAGCAGTTCCGATAAATAGCTCTTTTTGATATTTTACGAAGTTTTGAATCCTTGAAATAAGATGGTTTATTGTCCTGCCTAGAGGTTCAAACTCCTGTGGTAACTCTTCAACCTTTATTGGTTTCATAAAGTGCTCATTCATATTTGAAAGTCTTGCACTAAGCGTTTGTACAGGAACTACAAGCATTTTAGATAGACCAATTGCATACAATATAACAAGAATAAAACTGGCAATATTTATGACAACTATATATCTTAAAATTTTACGAAGTAATGTTTTGGTGCTTGTTATATCTTTTGTTATTTTCAAATAACTAATGTCATCCAGTTTAAATGGGTAAATTAAAGTCAAAAATATACGTTTATCTTTTGTTCCTTCATATAAATCTATTTCACCGTAAGGATATGTTTTTTTGAGATTTATTACTTCTACACTCAGATTAAATACCGCATCAGATGTTAAAGTTTCGTTTGAGAAGATTGACTTGTTGTTTGCTATATTTTTTGCATACAGGATGAGTTCATCTTTTTTTTCATCATAAATAGATTTTTCTATGTAAATATATAAAACAGATGAGAATATAAAAATAAGAGAAGCTGATGCGAAGATAAGTTGAATAAGAAATCTACTTCTGATACTTTTAATTGAAAACATATAATCACCTTTTTTATAGTATGTAATTATAACCTAGTAAATTTAAAGTAGAAAAAGAAGGAAAAGAATATTGAAAAGGAGTGATTCCTTTTCAATAAAATTAAATAATTAGTTTATCTCTTTTGGAAAACAAAATCTGTAGCCACGGCGACGAACAGTTTCGATAGTTGTAATACCTAACGGCTTATCCATTTTTTGTCTAATTTGGTTGATTGCAACTTCAATTACATTTGGAGTAACTAATTCAGGCTCTTCCCAAATAGCGTCAAGTAATTGTTCTTTAGATACAATTTGGTCACGGTGACGAGCTAAGTGAGTAAGTACTTCAAAAGGTTTTCCCTTAAGTTCTATTTCTTGCTCTTTGTAAGTTATTTTTTCTTCTTCAGGATTGATGATTAAGTCTTCAATCTCGATGATGTTGCTGCCGCCAAAACGAAGACGAGCTTCTATACGGGCAATAAGAACATCAAAGTCAAAAGGCTTACGGATATAATCATCAGCACCGCTTCTTAAAGCTTCAATTTCGCTTTCATTATCATCTCTGGCAGAGAGAACAACCACAACAGTTTTTGGAGTTTTTGTTTTAATATCTCCAATGATATCAACTGAATTTCCATCCGGAAGCATCCAATCCATTAAAACTAAATCGTAATTACGGATATCTAAGTAGTACTCTCCATCTTTAAGAGTCTCAACTACATCGCTTTGGTAACCAAATTCTTTTAGTCCCTCAGCAAGCATCTTGTTTAATGTAACTTCATCTTCTATAATCAGAATGCGCATTAATCTTTTCCTATTTAGTGAATATTTTGGCGAAATCATATCATAATTTTAGGTTACTTTAAAGTTTTTTTCAATTTTCTTTAAAAAAAGTTTAACTTACGATTAAGAAATGAAGTTGTAAAAATTACTAACACTGACCTTACAGTCCGCTAATATGGAGGGTTTTGTTATTTTTAGATTAATAGTATTTATTATTGAAAATTCTTTTTTAAGCCTCATGGATAATTTATTTAAAGCATCTTCAATGAGCAGATATTTATTTTCAGTTACATCAAATTTTATAATATCAACTACATCAGCATAGTTAATAAAATTATTTTCATATTCATAATCTATGGTGAGGTTAATGATTACATCTTGCGGTTGGATTCTTTCAAAATCTAAAATTCCAATAATTGCCTGAAATTTTAAATCTTCTACATGTATGATCATTAAACTACACGCTTCTCTTGACCCTGAATTAATCGAATAATATTTGGTATATGTTTGTAAAATAAAATGAAACCTATAAAAAGGATAGGTGCATGTGCAATTTCAGGGTGAATATAAAAACTCGAAATGATTAATGCAGCAAGTCCAGTCAAAGAAGATATAGAGGATATTTTAATTGTTTTTGCACCAATAGCCCAAACAACAAGTGCAATTATAGTCTCATAGGGCAGCATAAACATCATGACACCCATACCGGTAGCAATCCCTTTTCCACCTTCAAAGTTAAGGTAAGGACTAAAACAGTGACCGATTACAGCCAAAACTGCAATTCCCCACAGAGTAGCTTCACTTAAGCCTAAAAAATAAGCAACAAGCAAAACCAAAACACCTTTGATAGCATCAAGTGCTAAGGTCGCCCCGCCAAGTTTTTTAGCAAGCACCGGATTCGTTTCTTTAACAACTCTCAGTACGTTGGTAGCACCTATGCTGCCTGAACCACTAGCTTTGATATCTACACCAGCAAATTTTTTGGCAAGCAATAAACCAAAAGGGATACCGCCGACAAGATAAGCTGCAATAAAAAACTGAACATTTGTGTTAAATAAAAAATCCATGAACTACCTTTATAATAATTGTAGCATTCTACTTTATATTTATTTATAAGCATATAAAATTTCAATTATATTATTTTTGATATAATTGCAGCAATAATTATAAGGACATTTTTTTGAAGTTTACAAACGAAGAATTAAAACAAAAAATTAATGAATTGAAAAACAAGTTAAGTGTTACCATAGTAGCACATTTTTATCAAAGAGATGAAGTTTTTGAGATGGCTGATATTACTGGAGATTCGCTTGAACTTGCGATGAGAACCAGAGATGATAATGCTGAGTTTGTTTTGTTTTGCGGTGTCGCCTTTATGGGGCAAAGTGTAAAGGTCCTTAGTCCCCATAAAAGAGTTGTTATGCCAAAAGCTGCATGTTGCGCCATGGCGAGAATGATTGATGCAATCTATTTTGACAATTCTGTTAAGTTTTTGGAAGATAACGGGATATCAAAAGATAATATTTTACCAATCACTTACATAAACTCAAATGCTGATGTCAAAGCAAAAGTTGGAGAGATGGGGGGAATGGTTTGTACCAGTTCAAATGCTAAAAAAATCATCACAACTGCTTTAGGTGAAGGTAAAAAAATCCTATTTGTTCCTGATAGATGTTTAGGTCAAAATATAGCAAATCAGATGGGTCTGAAATCTATGGTTATCGGTCATGAAGGCAATCCAAAAGAAGCAGATATCATCTGTTATGACGGCTTTTGTTCAGTTCACCAGCTTTTTACAGTTGAGGATATAAATTTTTACCGTAAAAAATACCCAGGTATTTTGATAGCGACGCATCCGGAGTGTGACCCGGCAATTTGTGATGCTTCGGACTTTGTGGGTTCAACTTCTCAACTAATTAAATATATTACAGAGTTGCCCGAAGATCAAAAAGTGGCAGTAGGAACTGAGTTTAACATGGTAAACCGTTTAAGACCTAAAAACACTTATATTTTATCGTCTACAAAACCTGAATGCCCAACTATGAATGAAACTACTTTAGAAGATTTGTATCTGACTTTAAAAGCTATTGATGACGGCGCGCCGATTAACGAGATAGAGGTGGATGAGAGCACGCAAAAATGGGCTAAAATCGCACTAGAGCGAATGTTGGCATTATGATAGAAGCATTTGTAAAAGCAAGTCTGAGTGAGGATGTGGGTCGTGGAGATTTGTATGCTTTGGTTGAGCCAAGTATCAGTGCGAGTGCAAAAATCATAGCAAAAAGTGACGGCGTAGTTGCCGGAGTTAAATATGCAAATGTTTTAGCAGATTTAGAGGGTTTTGAAATAATTTGGAACAAAATAGATGGCGATACCTTTGTAAAAGGTGAAATTTTAGCTACCATGAAAGGTGATTCACACACACTTTTAAGAATTGAGAGAACGCTTCTAAACATGCTTCTACATGCAAGCTCAATCGCGACATTAACGAGAAAATATGTAAATATTGTAGCGCCATATGGCGTTAAACTTTTAGATACCAGAAAAACTCGTCCAATGCTGAGAGTGTTTGAAAAGTATGCGACAAGAACAGGTGGAGCAGTGAACCATCGCATGGGATTGGATGATTCTTTAATGATAAAAGACACCCATTTGAAAACAATAAAAGATTTAAAGTCTTACATAGTTCAAGCAAGAAAACAGATCCCATTTACTGCGAAGATTGAGGTGGAAGCTGAGAGTTTTGAGATGGCAAAAGAGGCGATGT
>CALCGG010000164.1 GCA_937900945.1 uncultured Sulfurimonas sp.
ACTCAACTTTCGCACATAAAGCCCAACTCTTTTTGAGTATAAGCACTTATAACAGCGAGAATAGTCAGTAAATCTTTATTATCCTTGACAACATTTTGTATTTCAGAGATTTTTGTCAATATTTGAATAAAAAGTTGCATTGATATTGCCAGGGTTTCAAGTTCACACTCTAAATCTCTAAATAGTTCTCCAAGAGTTTGAGGCTCATGTTTAATACGATTTATATAACTTACAATATTGTATGCGAACATAGAGAGTGTTATTTTTGCAATCAGTGATTCATAGATACGATTTTCTTCTTTTCCTAAACCAAAAAGGTTTCGTAAATCTTTATAGCCTTGCTCAATATTCCATCTTTTTTTGTAAGTTGCAAGAATCTCTTTGCCTGAAATAATTATATCAGTAGAGATAAAAGCCAATAGATCTTTTCCTGTATGTAAGAAGACAAGCTTCACTTTACCCAGAACTGAATGTTCAACAATCAAGTCAAAGTATTTGTATAATATCTTTCCATGCTTACCACTATTTTTATGACGAGCGTTTTTCATACTCTCATAAATCGCATTAATAGTTTTATGTTTGCCTTTAAAGTTCCAAATGAATTTATTATTTGGAAGTCTAGCAATGACCGGCATTCCAAGCTCATCAGCTTGTTCTATAAAATTTGGTTTGGCGTACCAACTATCAACCAATAGATAATCAGCTTCAACACCGCTATCTAATGCTCTTTGCAGCATCTCAACAGCTAGTATATTTTTTCCTTTAGTAATTTCATTCTTTCTTTGATAAGCATTACTTCTGTGATGCAGTTTAGTAGTAAACTCTGATATATTCTTACGATAGCTATCATTCATCTTGATAGAAAAATCAAGCTGAAATGTTGAATGCGAATCTGCATAATTCAGCGATACAATGTTTAAAGCATTGATACTTCTATGCTCTTTGTTGCTCCAGATATATTGACAGACACCTTCTATAAACTTACCTCTTTTAGCTTCTACTGTATCGTCAATAATTAGCAAACGATGTTCACCATTTCTATGCAGAGGTTTTATTCTTTGCAAAAGCGCAGAAGTACTTAGGATTAAAAACTTTCGCCAGTTGTAACGACTCTCTTTGATAAATCTGTAATAGGCATCTTTACCAAATGCACTATCACTCTTTTTGATAAAAGTAGACTGTCTTTTATTCATGACAAGCATGTATACAAAGTGTAAGATTATTTGAAATGGTGGATAGCCAACATTTCGTTTAATGAAGTTGCTCTGCTTGAGTATTTTTGTGATTTTAATCTCTATTAGCACTTCAAGAATTGGATTCTTTAATATGCTTCTCATAGCAGTTTCTATATAATTTGCAAGTTCCATAAAATAGGCCTTTATAATGATGTTAGTGGTAACAAAATTATACTTTAAAGTGCCTATTTATGGGCTTTAATACTTAAAATTGGTTCGTGGATTTAGTGGAATCTATGTGCGAAAGTTGTG
>CALCGG010000165.1 GCA_937900945.1 uncultured Sulfurimonas sp.
ATTGTAATGTAGATATAGTATAATAATCACACGAAAATATTACATAAGGAAAGGTTATGGTAAAAGTTACAAAAAAGGGTGCAAAGGCTTGGGTTACATTTAGTATTTTACCAAATGGAGATGAAAGTATTTCTATATGCGGTGAATGGAATGATTGGCAAGATGAGCCTATGAAAATTAAAAAAAGCGGGGAGTTATATATTACAAAAATTCTTCCTTCAGACAAAGAATATCAGTTTGGATATCGTGTAGATAATGCATGGCAATGTGAGGATGAGTTGGAATCAGTAGATTCTCCGTTTGGCACAAAAAATTCATTATTAAAGTTCTAATTTTATTGAGATTTAAAAACAAGCTAATATAACAATTTACTTATATTAGCAATTTCAATATCTTCAAGTAAAGTATCCACAGCATTTAAGTCTTCTTTCATATGCAACTCAGAAGTTGTCCCCGTAAGAGGAACTATCCCCATGTGTATTAAAAAAGCAAAGAAAATTTGTGCCTGAGTCTTGTTGTGTTTTTTAGCAATACTTATGAGGCTTTCGTCCTCTAAAATGTTTGGATTTGCAGTCAGACTCCAAAAGCTTTGATAGATAATGTTGTGGGCATTACACCATTCTCGTAGCTCCACATCATAGTCACTATCTTTATAAAATCGATTTTGCACTACTGAGGGTTTTATCTCTACATCTTCATATAGCCGTTTTAAAACTTCCAAATCGTAACAGTTGCTTATGCCAAGTTGAAGTGCTCCGCCAGCTTTTTGTATAAATTCCATAGCTCTCCATACCTTTACTAAATCAGCATGTGGAAAAAGAGGGGAGTGCAGAACAAGAGAGTCTACATAATAGGTTTGGAGGTTTCGCTTTGAGACTTCAAAAGACTCTGCAACTTGTGTAGACAAAGATGCATCCTTATCATATGGCACATTGTTTTTGTCTTGTCCGCTAAGAGGAGTAAACTTTGTCTGTATATATAAATTTTCACGTTTATAGCCTTGTGTTTTAAGAATCCTAAGCGCTTTTCCAACTCCTGCTTCAGAGTAGTGCTTTGGCTGGCATGCTGTGTCGATTCCTCTAAAACCTGCCTGAACAGCTTTTACTACAAGTTCAGTTGTACGCTCTTTTTTCCAGGCAGTTCCGTAAATGATTTTTGGTACTTTTACGCCTGCTGAGCTTATTATGTATTGCATATTTTCTCCGTATTATAATAATTTTTTTAGTTCACTCAGCGTGTCAATGCGATGCGTTGCATGTGAGAAATCATGGGATGAGGTGAAATGGTTGTATACGATGACACAATCTATCCCGGCATTTACAGCTGATTGCAGTCCACGCTCTGAATCTTCGACAATAATCGCCTCATGCTTTTGGGCATTAAACAGTTGTAAGCCTTCTAAATAAGGGTCGGCATGTGGCTTAGAGCGCTTGTATTCTCCACTGCATAAAGCAAATTGCATGTGTTTCGTTATGTTACGAGAAGAATGTATAAGTTCAAAATCCTCGCGGCGCGCTGAGGTTACAATACCCATTTTGTACTTATTATTTAAATCAGCAAGGATTTCTGAAACACCTTGTATTTCAATATCTTCAGTACGAATATAGTGCTGATAGAGTTCGTTTCTTTTTTCACGATATTTTTCTACCGTAACGGAGTCAAACCCAGCTTCTTCAGCCACCAACAAAGCACTCTGA
The DNA here is from genome assembly GCA_937900945.1 of uncultured Sulfurimonas sp. Classification (GTDB taxonomy): domain Bacteria; phylum Campylobacterota; class Campylobacteria; order Campylobacterales; family Sulfurimonadaceae; genus Sulfurimonas. The sequence continues at coordinate 1,698 of CALCGG010000165.1, forward strand.
CCTTGAATCATAATCTCTTTATATCGAGCTTCGCTTATCTCTAGATTCATAGCTTTAAGTATCTCAACATTCGCTCTATAATACCATTTTTCTGTTTCTACCAGCACACCGTCATTGTCAAAAAGTATATACTTTTTCATGACTATTTTCCTCTGGCCTCTTTTATCACAGCATACGCTTCATTGAGGCTTTGTGTCTTTTGCTCTGCAAATTTAACCATATCCGCAGGAAGGTCTTTGCTTGCAATAGAGTCATAATGATATTGTCTAATCAATCTTCTGTAATTGGCTTTTATCACGTCAAAATCATCTGTTCTCTCAGATTCAAGTGTTTCGTAATAATGGGTTAAAGTGTATTGCGGTTTGGAGTAAGTATTTTTACGGGAATGACTTTGATACTTAAATTGGGATGATCTGCTATTTGGTGCACCGGACATTACATTGAGCCCAATCACCAAAAAGAAACTAAATGGAAAAAAAAGTACACTAGGTGCAAATATTAAAAGCAATATGCCGATAATAATACTTCCAAAACAAAACCCCAACCACATGACCTCAAGAAAAATACCAAAGGCAATAATTGTTAATCCTAAAATTTTCTTCATTTTATATTTCAACCCTATTTCTGCCATTTTCTTTTGCTTTATACAAAGCTTTATCTGCTCTTTCTAACATACTTGCAACATCCTTATCTATTTCAGGTTTAAAAAGTGCAATACCGATACTTACAGTATAGCGAATCTCTTTATCTTCAACAATAACACCTGTCTTAAAAACTATTTCACGCAACCTCTGGGCAAAAGTATAGGCTCCGCCCTCATCTGTTTCAGGCAGCATTATTACAAATTCTTCCCCGCCAATTCTGGCAACAACATCTAGATTCCTAACTATTTTTTTACAAATATTTGAAAAATGTTTTAAAACAGTATCCCCAATTGCATGTCCATACGTGTCATTAATATTTTTAAAATGGTCAATATCAAGCATTAAGAAGCTCAGTGCGTGACCGTATCTAATAGTTCTCTCCAGCTCTATTGCTGATAATTCTTCAAATTTACGACGATTGATTGTACCGGTTAAAGAATCAATAAATGCCATCTCTTCAAGTTTTAAGTTTTCTCTTTTTTGGTTATTGTATTTAACCTTTTCTTGATTTAGATACAGTTGTGCATAAATATCACCTTTTAGAAGCTTTAGTCGTGTTACCTCATAAGCGTTATATATTTGGGAAATTTCATCTTCACCATTATCAATCTCAAGCCTTAAACTTCTACCGCCGAGAGCAAGATGTTTCATCCCTTCTGTGAATTGAGCAATCTGAAATTTAGTGCTTTTCTCAAATATAAAAATTATCAATCTGGTTATACCCAAGATTAAGAGAATGTAGATGAGCCACAATATAAGATTTTTAACACTTGAGTCTAAATTTTTATTAAGCAAACTGTTTGTTTCTTCCAAATAAACATCTATGATTTTTTTTATATCGTTAATTTGTTCAGTAGTTAGTTCAAACCATACTTGAGAATCTAGTTTTTCATATTCATTGTGAATAATCTTTTCTTTATAGTCCAAGATTTGATTAGAAACTGATGCATGAAGCGCTTGGGATATAATATTTTTATGATTTACTGTAGCTATTTGCCTAAATGTATCATAAAAAGTTGCTTGAGCACCTAAGAGTCTTATAAATGCCTGATATTCATTATGGACAGAGTTTTTTTGTTCAATAAGAATAGTGCCATAAGCCCTTTCTTGCCCCAATATTTCCTTTAAGCTTAAAAGGGATGAAAGTGTTGATACAGAATAAGATATCTCCTTGTTCGTGTTAATTAACATAATCTTAGTTGTTATGCCAAGTATGTTTTTAATCATTTCTGTATAGAAATCTATCTCTTGTATTTCTGATATTGTTTTATTATCTATCATTTTTCTGATATTGCCTAATGTCGAAATATCTTTTTTCAAGAGTTCTATATGGGAGAGTATTAATGCTATTTTTTTTGGATTTATTGATTCAAAATTTTTGATAAATTGCTCTTTAGCATTATCAACTATTTCACGCTGTTTGTGCAACTCCTCTGTAAACTTGTTGTTTTTTGCGGACAAGTCCCCACTGCTTAAACCTCTCTCAATTTGTAGTGCATGCGATAATTCATTGACATCAAAAATAGTGTGTGCTATTTTTGATATATTATCTGTTTGGGCATATTGTTGATAATTCTTCCAAATGATAATCGAACCAAGAATAAGCATTCCAATGAGTGGAATCAGTGCTGAAAGAAACATTCTCTTTGAAAAACTAAAAGTACTTATTGCTTCTTTTATTAGTTTATCAAACCATGTTTTATTATTGTTGTTTTTATTTTCGCTAATACCACACTTTTGAAAAATCTCAACCAGCTTCATATCTTCATTTACTATATGATCAATAAGCCAATCTGTTAAAAAGTGACTTATATCTTTTGCATCAATATAATTATTGGCTGAGAAAAATTTCTCTTTTAATTCCGAAATTTGATTTGAATAGGATTTGTGTTGCTCTTGATGCTCGCTCAAGCCTTCGTAGCGACACTTTTTTAATAAAATTTCTTCCTTTTGAAAATGTATTATCACGTACTCTTCTAAATCACTGAACATTGTTTCAAACACATCAGACGTTGCCTCTTGCTCTATTGCTTCTGAAAAACTATTAATTATTTCTAAAAATTTCTTATGGTCATCATCTAGTGTTTTAACTCCTATGCTGAGACCTTCATTCCATATAATCATATTTTTCCTTTGGAACTAAATCAAAAATTACGAATAAACTTTTTAAAGTCATCAATAGGTATAGGTTTGCTAAAGAAGTATCCTTGCACATTGCTGCAATGTAAAAGCTTTAGCGCATCAATGTGCGCTTGTGTCTCAGAACCCTCCGCGATTACATCTTTGCCTAAAGCCTTTGCCATTGCAATAATAGTAGCAACAATAGCGCGGTCATCTTCATCTTTTTCAATATCCAGTACAAAACTCCTGTCAATTTTAATGGTTTGGACAGGCAGTTTTTTAAGGTAACTCAGCGATGAGTAACCTGTTCCAAAGTCATCTATAGAAAGCTTGAAACCTCTAACATGTAAATCGTTTAAAATAGAAAGTGCATAATCTATGTTCTTCATGATATGTGATTCTGTAATCTCCAGCTCTACATATTTTATATTGATTCCGATTTCATCAACAATAGCACAAATATTATCTATAAAACTTTTATTTTCTAATTGCTTGCTGGAGACATTGATGGAAACAGTCAGCATGTTGCCCGCTTCATGTAATGCTTTTGTATCGATAAAGGCTTGTTTTGCTACCCATAATCCTATTTCATATATTTGTCCGGTTTCTTCTGAGACACCAATAAACTTGTCGGGTCTAACCAACCCAAGTTCAGGATGCTCCCACCGTATAAGTGCCTCCATCCCATAGACACTTTTTGTGTCAAGATTTATTTTTGGCTGATATGCTAAAAAAAGCTCATTATTCTTAATAGCATCGCGAAGATTATTTTCTATCAACATACGCTCAGTAATCTTTTCATTCATGGATTGTGTATAAAACTTAAAGTTATTTTTTCCAGATTCTTTAACTTGATACATGGCAGTATCAGCCGCCTTTATAAGCTCCTCATAACTTTCCCCGTCATCAGGATAAATGCTGATTCCGAGACTCACTCCTGTATACAGTCTGTTTTCTTCGATAGATATTGGGCTGTGAAATGCACCGATAATCTTCTCTGCAATCGGGCCTACGTCCATGATGGACTCAATGTCTTCTAAAATAATAGTAAATTCATCTCCGCCTAATCTGGCAAGAGTATCTTGCTCTCTCAGAGTTCCTTTGATAATCTTGGCAACTGCAATCAAAAATTTATCACCTATGACATGACCGAGTGTATCATTAACATTTTTGAAGTTATCCATGTCAAGAAAGAGAATGGCCATCTTTTTATGATTACGTTTTAAAAATGGTATCCTGCTGGCAACACGCTCTTCAAAAAGTACTCTATTTGGCAGGTCTGTAAGGGGATCAAAATATGCAAGATTGTGGATAAGCTTTTCCTGTTCTCTCTTCTTTGTTATATCGCTTGTTATGGAGATATAGTTTGTTAATATACCCTCATCATCATGTAAAGTCATAATGCTGGTTTCTGCTATATACATTTCTCCATTTTTTTTTCTGTCGAAAATTTCACCATTCCAGTGACCATGTAAAGTAATCTCGTCCCACATTTTTTTGTAAAATTCATCATCATGCCAACCAGAGCTTAAGACGCTAGGCGTTAATCCTGCAAGGTCTTCAGGCTTATAACCAGTCAGTTTTAAAAAAGCTTCGTTCACTTTGAGAATCTTTTGAGATGCATTCGTAATAACTACACCATCACTCATCTTAGCAATAACTTCAGATGCCAACATAAGTTCATTTTGTGTAATTTTTTGTTGCGTTATATCTTGTACTGTTCCAATAGAACGAATAACATTATTATGCTCATCAAACTCATGCTCACCTCTCTCTTCTACAAAACCTGCCTTGCCATCTTTACGAATGATACGGTGAATCACATGATAGGGTCGTTTTTGGGTGACAGCATCCATATAGCTACTGTTTACTAACTCAATGTCATCAGGGTGGATATGTCCTAAAAATGCTTCATATGTTGCACCGAATTCTTGGGGTTTAAGACCAAAAATTCGATAAACTTCATCGGACCAAAAAAGAATGTTGGTCACTAAATTAAGTTCCCAGTGACCGATATTGGCTAATTGTTGCGCTTTATTTAGCCCGTACTCAAGCTTTTTTAAATGTTCTCTTTCTTCTTTAAGTGCGGTCACATCCCAAAATATACCTAGAATTGCTATGACTTCGCCATCCAAATAAAGAGGTTTTTTAATTGTTCGCACTATTTTATGGTTTCCATCAACTATGATAGATTCTGTAATGTCTATAGCTTTTTTATTTTTTACAAGATTTGCATCATCGGCACGATATTTTTCTGCAATTTCTTTTGGGAAAAAATCTAAATCATTTTTACCGATAATTGAAGAAGATTCTATACCAACGAGGGCAGCATAAGCGTCATTGGCAAAGAGATAAGTCGAGTTGATGTCTTTAACAAAAATATTCTGATCTAATGTATCAAGTATGAGTTTACTGTCAATAGAGTACGCCACATAATTCCTTTCTTAAATCAGATTATATATATAATTTTGTATTATATCTAACTCATTATTAAAAGATTTTGTACCCCGAAACCAAATAATAAATTTACAGTTCAACTTACAAAAATACATTTCATAATATTGTATAATTCACGAAACAAAAAAGATAGTGTAATGTATTTATGAGTAAGGACTTATATGGGTTGGACCTGTCAACATGATTATAAGGGTTATTGTAAAAGAGTTGAAAAAGCATGTGTTCCAGGGATGAAAGGGTGCACTTTAAAAGGTGATTTTATTTTTAGCACTAAGCCCGAAAAAGATGAAAAAAAAGAAGAAAAAGAGGAAATTGATTTTGCTGCTTTAGCTCGTAGCAACTAATCTTACATGAGCAATTCCCGTTTTATATACTTACTTATTTTAGCCATGTTCTTATGGGGCGGTGGCTGGAGTGCTTTAAAAATTTTAACATATGACCTGCCTTTGGAAGTTATCGTTTTTTGGCGTTTCTTTATTATGAGTTTATCTTTTTTACCAATACTTTTTCTTATCAAAAAACCGCTCATTTTAAACGTCTCAACTCTGAAGTTTGTAGCCGGAAGCTCAGTGTTGAATATCGCCTTCATGGTGTCTTCTTTTTTGGGCATAAAGTATGGCTTTGCCGGCGGTGCCGGAGTTGTCATAACTACGCTAAGCCCTGTCATGACATTTTTACTGGTCGCAATTATTTTTAAAAAACGTTTACAAAATCTTCAGTATTTTGGACTTTTCCTTGGCGTGATTGGCGGAGCAGTTCTACTTGAGTTGAACCATATCAGTCTGTTTTTGAATGGCTCAAATATTTACTTTTTATTATGTGCGATTATTTGGGCCGGAGTAACTGTACTTTCCCAACATTCGCATAAACATATACATCCGATTCATTACAGTTTTTTGATCTCTATAGTAGCTACTGTAGTGACATTTGTGTATGCTTTTGGACTTGATTTTGATTTACTGAGCGTCTTGAATCAAGGAACTAAGTTTTGGATATCTTTGATTTATTTGGCAGTTTTTGGACAAAGTATAGCAACAACTATCTTTTTCATGGCATCGGGAAAATTGGGCAGTGAGAAAACAAGTTCCTATATGTTTTTAGTGCCTGTTTTTGCATTATTGATAGCATGGGTTGTCTTAGATGAAGCTGTTCAGATACACATTTTAGTGGGCGGTGCTATAAGTCTTGCTGCTGTGTATTTTATAAATAAAAAAAGTGTTTCCAAAGGTTAGCAGATAAATTTAATAAACATTTAACACCGTATATTGTAATATTATTTATTATTTAGAATTATAGTGGAGTAGTGTATGAAAAAAGTTCTTGTTTTAGGTGGTGGTTTTGCAGGTTTAGAGGCTGCTATATTTTTAAGAAAAGAAAAGATTGATGTAACGTTGATAAGTAATAGAGATTATTTTTATATTTTCCCAACATCAATATGGGTGCCAACTAGCGAGGTTAAGTTTGAAGATATCTGCGTTGATTTAGGTGCTTTATCTAAGGTTCATGGTTTTGAACTCATTATAGATGAAGTCCAAGAGATTATCACAAAAGAAGAAAAGATTGTTTGTGCCAAATCTACTTATGGTTATGAGTATCTTGTTGTGGCTATGGGAAGCGGCAAGATGAAGCATGCCGGGCTTGAAAACACACTTTCTATTTGTGGAGAGCCAACAGATTCTATCAAAATAAAAGAAAAAATAGATGAGCTAATCAAAATCGGCAGCGGAAAAATTGCTATGGGCTTTGGCGGAAATCCAAAAGATGCGAGCAATGTACGGGGCGGTCCTGCCTTTGAAGTTATGTTCAATGTGCATAACCAACTCAAAAAGCTTGGCATTAGAAATAAGTTTGAATTAACATTTTTTGCCCCTATGGAAAAGCCAGGTGCAAGAATGGGTCCAAAAGCCTTAGACATGATGGATATGTTCTTTGAAAGATTAGATATCAAAAAACGCTTTGGTAAAAAAATAATTCGCTTTGAAAAAGATGGTGTTGTTTTTGAAGATGAGAGCAAGCTTGAGAGCGATTTTACGATGTTTATTCCTGCCGGAGATGGACATAGTGTGATAAGAAATTCTGACTTACCTTTAAATGAAGCCGGATTTGTCCATATCAACGACTACTGTGAAGTTATGCATAACTTTGATGAAACGCCGGAGAGATACAATGTTTTTGCTATTGGTGACAGTGCAGCTCTTGAAGGACCTGACTGGAGAGCAAAACAAGGACATGTTGCAGAAGTTATGGCTAGAAATGTTGCTTTTAATATTAAGGCAATGGAGAAAGGCTCAACCAAAAGAAAAGGGTATCAAAAGCATATAAATATTTTATGTGTTATGGATAGTGGCGATGGAGCAGCATTTGTTTATCGTAATGATAAAGGCGGAAAGATGATTCCTATGCCTTTTGTCGGACATTTACTTAAAAAAGGGTGGGGCTGGTATTGTAAAAATTCAAAACTTGGAAAAATTCCAAGAATTCCTGGCATGTAAAAGAGAATAGAGAGCATCTACAAGGATGCTTTCTCCTTCTTTAATGTATCGCTATGCAACTTCAGTTTTCGTTTTTGTTTCATCTTTCTTTTTGCGAGTTCTCTCATATCTACAGTCGTATCACTCTCGTCTACAATTTCAACACCCAAAATAGTTTCGACACAATCCTCGAGCGTTAAAATTCCTTCCGTTTGATCGTAATTATCCATAACTAAAAACATATGATCTTTTTTGGTAATAAACAAATCGAGGGCTTTAGAAACAGGAATATTTTCATTTATGGTAAAAATATCTTTTTTTATTGAACCCATACTTACGTTGTCGTCTATGAAGGCTTGTTTGAATATTTTTTTAGTTAAAACCAAACCTGTAATATTGTCTATACTTTTACTGTAAACAGGAATGCGGGAGAATTTGAAAATAGCACTTTGAGTAGCCAGAACTTCCTTGATACTCATATTTTCATTGATTCCAAAAACAACACTTCTGGGAGTTAGGATTGAACTGACTTTAATATTATCAAGATTTAATATATTTTCGATTACATCTGATTCTTTCTCATCAATATAGCCGTTATCTTCACTAAGAAACATGCTATGCAAAAGCTCTTCTTTTGTTAGAGAATGAATATTTTTTTTACCTTTTGAAATTTTATTTGTTACAAAAAGGGTAGTTAAAATAATAGGGTAAGTTATCCAGATAAAAACTCTTATAAATTGTGCGGCTGTAGGAGCCAACTGCTTCCAATAATTTGCACCTATTGTTTTTGGAATAATCTCAGATAAGAATAAAATCGCGAAAGTTAAGACGATAGAAACATAAACAACAGCGTCATTTCCGAAAATGATAGATGCTTGAGCCCCAACGGCAGCGGCACCTAAAGTATTCGCAATAGTATTTAAAATCAAAATAGATGCTATGGATTTGTTTATGTTTAGTTTATGGTGTTTTAGAAGCCTTCCCACTGAAGGACGCTCTCGTTCTAGCACTGAAATATATGACATATTTACGGATAAGAGTACCGACTCTAAAATCGAACATAAAAATGAGACACTAACTGATAAAACGAAAAATAGAATTAATAAATCCATCTAGTTTAAAATATCCTTTAAAGTAAAATAATTGTTGCTAAACCTAGGAAGCTAAAAAAACCTACTACGTCTGTTACTGTTGTTAAGATAACCGTACTGCCAATAGCCGGATCTATATCCATCCTCTTTAAAAAAAGAGGTATCATCGCACCAAAAAATCCAGCCATTAAAAGGTTGATAATCATCGAAAGCGCAATTACAATTCCAAGCATTGCAATATCAAACCACACATAAGCTATTATACCTATTAATAAAGCAAAAAGTAGACCATTAACCAATGCGATTATCACTTCTTTTTTAATAATTCTTGTTGCATCATTTGAAGAAATATCTCCAAGTGCCAACTGTCTTACAACAACTGTTAAGCTTTGAGTTCCGGCATTTCCACCCATAGAAGCAACAATAGGCATTAAAACAGCAAGTGCAACCATGGTCTGAAGTGTGTCAGAAAAAATACCAATAACAAAAGATGCTGCTATAGCTGTAAAAAGATTTACACCAAGCCAAACTGCTCTTTTCCTTCCAGCTTTTAAGATTTCATCATCTTCTTCAGCGTCATCATCCACACCGGCCAGATTATACATCTGCTCGGTTGCATGTTCATTTATGAGATCATAAATATCATCAGAAGTGATACGGCCAAGCAAAACACCATATCGATTGATGATAGGAATAACGCTAAGGTCATATTCTTCGAAGTAGTGTACTACATCTTTAATATTTTCTCTGTCATAAGCCTTTATAGGTTCAAAGTTTTCGTCGCTGTTTTTGATATTTTCTTTTAAAGTTTTAGAAAAATCAAATGTTAAAAGATCGTCCAATCCAACGGAATATCGGAGCTTTTTATCTCTTTCTGTAATAAAAAGTTTTTGAACATTTTCCAGTTCGTTTAACTTTCTTAGTTGTGAAAATCTTGTGACTACATCTTGAACTACCTCGTTTTTATTGGCGGTAAAAACTTCAATCTGCATGTGAGCGCCAGCTTCAAACTCTTCATAATTTTGAAGTCTTAGAATCTCTTTTTTATCATCTTCATGCAGTGTGCTAAAAACTTCAGCAGCAATTTGCTTGTCTAACTCTTCAAGCTCTTGCATGAATTCAGCTTGATCATCGCTCTCAAGTTGAGTAATAGCATGCCTTAACTCATCTGCATTTAAACTGCGAACAACATCATCAAAATATCTGTCTGGTAATGCGAGCGCAACATCCCCAATTATATCTTTTGGGATAAGCGGTATTGCATCAGCAAATAGAGAATCATCAAGTTTTTTTAATATTTTAGCAATATCTGACGCATGCATCTCACTTGTTTCATGAGAGTCTAAATATTTTTGCAATTTATCCATAACTAATTTACTTTCTGCTAGTTTTGACATGTTTGATTTTATAATAAATAGGGTTAGCTTTTTTACATGTCGTTGGCGCAATTATACAGTAAATTAGTATAGTTAATATTGGAATAATTGAAGTTGTTTTAATAAATATTAAAAAGAATAAGCCCAAGAAGTATTTTTAAACTACAATTTTTCAATAGATTATTTTAATTTTAAAATATATCCATCAGATATTTTTTCCATGGTGTATGTGTACAGCCCATCCAATTCAATTACAGCTCTATAATAGCCTGAATGATTTCCAATTCTAATTTTTGTAAAAACATTTTTTTTATTTTCTTTTGTGTAGCTTTTTAAACTTGTATCTCTTTTAAAGTCGATGACAATTCTGTGTGGCTCAACTAGTAAAAAATTTCTAAGTATTTTATCTGTTGTTATAATCTTTAATTCTTTATCGGATGTATAGAAGCTTGCGTATTTTATTGAAGCAATTTTTTCAAATTCTTTTTCTGCTGAAGATGACTTTTGTTCATTTGAATTTTCTGCGTAACTTTGAGATATAAAAATTGGTAAGTGCCAATCAATGGAATTTTGAAGTTCTATACTTTTGCTTTCGACTGATCCATCAAGAGTTTTGTATTCTATAGTTACCTTTTGAAGTACTCTTGCTTGCGGGGGAAATGAAATAGCTGCTCTTTTGAGTGGAGGAAGAGTTTTGTCCTCATTGGAAGTTAAAGGCATATCTTTTTCGCCATCGGAAGGAAAAAATGGATTTTCTCTAGCATCTAAAGTGATTAATAATAAAAGTGTTGTAAATAGTACTTTAATCAAAACCACCCCTCATTTATTGTCCGTTATTATAGCATCATTGAGCAGAAATTTCTTTCAGCTCAAAATATTTTCTTTGAAGTTCTGAATTCTCATCTTTTAGCCGATGAATCTCAGTGTGCAGATAGTCTTGATATTCCTCGAGTCCAAAAAGAATCTCAATGGAATTTGTTCCATAAAATAAAACACCCAAATAAACTCCTATAGCTAATACTATAAGAAATAATAGGAAGAACTTTGATAAAGATAAACCCAAATATTTTTGGGTCATACTTTGAGTATTGTCTATATCTTCATAAAGCTCATCTGTATTCATTTAGTCTATATTCTTAGTTAAAAAGTGTAGAACCTAGATATTCACCATATACAATTTCATTCTCAATCTCTAAAAGACGATTATATTTAGCCGTTCTTTCACCGCGGGCAGTTGAGCCTGTTTTAATCTCGCCACAGTTAAGCGCAACCGCAAAATCAGCAATAAAAGCATCTTCACTTTCGCCAGAACGGTGACTCATAACACATTTGTAACCATTTCTTTGAGCAAGGCGGACAGTTAACATGGTTTCACTTACCGAACCAATTTGGTTTGGTTTTATAAGAATGGAGTTAGCTATACCTTTTTTTATACCTTCATTTAAAATATTTGCATTGGTTACAAATAAATCATCTCCAACTATCTGGATTTTATCGCCCAGTTTTTCAGTCATAAGTTTAAAGCCATCCCAGTCATCTTCGCTCAGACCGTCTTCAATGGAAACTATAGGGTATTTAGAACATAAGTCCACATAATAATCAACCAATTCCGCAGAAGTCACTGTTCTGTTTTCAGAATCAAGTCTATAGCCACCTTCTGCGACTAGTTCAGAGGCAGCAACATCCATAGCTATGGCTATTTGTTCCCCGGCTTTGTATCCGGCAGCAGCAATAGCTTCCATAATTATTTGAATTGGTTCTTCGTTTGAGCTTAAATCTGGTGCAAAGCCACCTTCATCGCCTAGCGCTGTACTATGACCTTTGGCCTTTAAAATTGCTTTTAGGTGATGATAAACTTCAGCAGAAGCTTGAAGTGCTGTTGCAAAATCTTCAAAGCCAAGAGGCATAATCATGTACTCTTGAAAATCTACTGAATTATCAGCATGAGAACCACCATTGATGATGTTTAGCATAGGCGTCGGCATAACCATTGCATTCGCACCACCAAGATAACGATAAAGAGGAATACCTAAACTGCTAGCGGCTGCACGGGCAACAGCCATAGAAACACCAAGTACTGCATTTGCACCTAAGTTTCCATAGTTTTCAGTTCCGTCAAGTTCTTTCATCTCTGCATCGATTAGAGCTTGATTAAAAGGAGAAAGTCCAATAAGTGCATCAGAAATTTGTGTATTCACATTTTCAACTGCTTGGAGAACACCCTTACCCATGTATCTGTCGCCGCCATCACGAAGCTCCAAAGCTTCTCTTTTGCCAGTACTCGCACCTGAAGGTACGATTGCACTCTCAACTGTTCCATCACTCAACTCTACCGTTGCTTTAACTGTAGGATTCCCACGAGAATCCATTACTTCAATTGCACTAATACTATCTATAAACATTATTCATCCGCCTCATCAATTTCTAAAGTATCCATAACCATAAGAGTACTCATGCCCATAGCTGCTTTGATTTTTTCTTCTATTTCTTTAGCCAATTCCGGCTCTTCTTTAAACTTAGCTTTAACGTTCTCACGACCTTGACCAAGCTTAATATCCTCATAAGAGAACCACGCTCCAGCTTTATCTATAATATCGAGTTTAACGCCATAATCAACGAGTTCACCCTCTTTTGAGATTCCCTCTCCAAACATTATATCAAATTCTGCTTGACGAAATGGTGGTGCCACTTTATTCTTAATAACTTTTGCTTTTACACGGTTACCAATCTGGCTTTCACCTTGTTTTAAAGATGCGATTCTTCTAACATCTATTCTAACCGAAGCATAAAATTTAAGAGCATTACCTCCGGTTGTTGTCTCAGGTGAGCCATATCCCATCATACCGATTTTCATACGAATTTGGTTGATGAAAATTACAGTACAGTTCATTTTGCTAAGAACACCAGTTAATTTACGAAGTGCTTTAGACATTAGTCTCGCTTGTACTCCAACATTTTGGTCAGACATCTCGCCTTCAATCTCAGACTTTGGAGTCAAAGCTGCAACCGAATCAATAACCACTAAATCAACTGCTCCGCTGCGCGCGATAGTTTCAACTATATCTAGTGCCTGCTCTCCGTAATCTGGTTGAGAAACAAGTAAGTTATCTATATCGACACCCAAGTTTTTAGCATAAATAACATCAAGCGCGTGCTCGGCATCTATAAAGGCGCAAACGCCGCCGGCTTTTTGGCATTCTGCTGTTATCTGAAGCGCCAGTGTTGTTTTACCCGAACTTTCAGGTCCATATATCTCAACAACTCTGCCTTGAGGAACTCCGCCTATGCCAAGTGCTAAGTCAAGCCCAAGAGAACCTGTGCTGATTGACTGAATAGGCATAATCTCTTTGTCGCCCAGTCTCATTAAAGCACCTTTACCAAATGCTTTGTCGATTTGCTTCATTGCTAAGTCTAATGATTTTTGTTTGTTTGCGTCCATCTTGGGCTCACTTATATTAAATTTAGACTTATTATATGTCAATTTAAAATATCTTATTAAAAACATTTCATTTTGTCATATTTTCTTTGATTTATTTATTCTATACAAAATTATTCAGAATAAATTATGGTTGGATTTTATCCTTTTTTGGTTAAAATCTAGTTTATATTTTTAATCTCTTTATATATGGAATCATAAATTTGAAAAAAACACTTATAGCTCATTCGCCGGACGCTGATGATATTTTTATGTACTATGCAATCAAATTTGGCTGGGTAGATATGAAAGACACTCAGTTTGATAATATTGCAAAAGATATTCAGACTTTGAACGAAGATGCATTGAATGGTGTTTATGACATAGTTGCTATCAGTTTTGCGCTTTATCCCCATATCAAAGATGAGTATGCGCTGCTCCGTACAGCGGTCAGTTTTGGCGAAGGGTACGGACCTAAAGTTATCAAGAAAAAAGGTACTACGCTTAAGAAAAATTTTAAAGTAGCCCTAAGTGGCGAGCATACAACAAACGCTATGCTGTTTCGTATAAAATTTCCACATGCAAGAGTAACTTACATGAACTTTTTAGAGATTGAACAGGCTGTGCTTGATGGACAAGTGGATGCCGGAGTTTTAATCCATGAAAGTATTTTAACTTACAATAATGAACTAGAAGTTGAGATAGAGATGTGGGATATTTGGAAGGAACTAGCCGGAGATGAGCTTCCTCTTCCTCTTGGCGGTATGGCAATTCGACGTTCTCTTCCACTGAACAAGGCGATTGAATATGAGGCAACACTTACAAAAGCTGTTCAGGTAGCTCGTGATCATAAAGATAGACTTTCAAAAATGTTACTAGAGAGAGATTTGGTGAGGATTGATGCGCCGACTTTAGACAAATATCTGGAACTTTATGCAAATGATGACTCAATTACACTCAGCGATATTCAATATAAAGCGATAAATAAACTTTTTGAGATAGGGTATAAAAACGGTTTTTATGACGTGGAAGTAAAAATAGAGAATTATTTAATCCCGACAGAGTATAAAGAACTTAGGAATTCGTAAGGACTTATTATGGAAGCAAAATTAATGGCACTCGGCGTTGAAACTTTTAAAATGGCTCTCCTTCTAGCTCTCCCTGGTCTCTTAACAGGTATGTTTTTGGGACTGGCGGTAAGTATATTTCAAGCGACTACTCAGATAAATGAGATGACACTGAGTTTTATCCCTAAAATTTTAGGTGTTGTTATTGTTATCGTACTCACTATGCCGTGGATGCTTAATTCTATGATTGACTTTTCAACAAATATTATGAACCTTATCCCAACATTTGTTGAGTAATGAATTTTAAGAAAATTGATTTTTCTAAATATTGTTCTGTAAAATTTGGAAATATTTTAGATGTTGCAATCATAGAAGATGAAACGTTTGAATATGAAGACTATTATCTCATCGGCTCTTGCAATAATATTTTTCTAGGGACAAAACCTCCTCCACTTGCGATGCTCAGTAAAAAATATGATTATATAAAAATAGAAGATAATCTTTTGAAAATCGGCGGAGCAACTCCCTCTGGCAAGATAGCTTCATTCTGTAAAAAAAACAATATAGCAAACTTTGAATTTTTGTCTCATTTACCGGGAAAACTTGGCGGTTTGGTTTATATGAATGCAGGGCTTAAAGAGTATGAGATTTTTAATTATCTTGTTACTGTTGTTACAATAAATGGTGAGAAACAAAAAGATGCAATAGCTTTCGGTTATAGATATACCGATATTAAAGAGCCGATTTTAGAAGCGTCCTTTGAGCTAGCCTATGGATTTGACAAAGAAAAATTAGAGATGTTTAAAAAAATGCGTTCAAATCAACCTTCAACTCCGAGTGCAGGAAGCTGTTTTAAAAATCCGACAGGTGATTATGCCGGAAGACTGATTGAAGCCGTTGGATTAAAAGGGTACAGAGTTGGAGGAATGGAGTTTAGTTTACAACATGCAAACTTTTTAGTGAATGTAAATAATGGCAGTTTTAATGATGCTATATATTTAATCCAAGAAGCTCAAAAGCGTGTGTATGACACATTTAAGATTTGGCTGGAATGTGAAGTCGTAGTTTTAGATGAAAGATTTATGGGCACTGCTTCGCCATTACTGAATACAAAAAAATAGCTTCTATAGGGAGTTAGTATGATTTGGTATAAGGTTTGAAACAATCGGCAAATGCCGATGCTTCTTTAGGGAATAAGGGAGGAATAATAAAATGAAAAAAATGACTAACTTCAGCCACCAAGGAGAGGGGAAGCGGCTGTTAGTTAATTAGTTGTTCTTAATGAACTGCAGCGATTGCTTCATCGTAATTTGGTTCTTCAGTAATTTCTGGAACGATTTGCTTATAAGTTACAACACCTTCTTCGTTTACTGCGAAGATTGCTCTACATGTAACACCAGCAAGAACAGAACCACCAAGTAGTACACCGTAAGCGTTTGCGAAATCTTTGTTTCTGAAGTCAGAAGTAACAGTTAATTTGTCAATTCCCTCAGCTGAACAAAAACGGCCAGCAGCAAATGGTAAGTCAAGAGAAACGATAGTTGTAGTAACACCATCTAATTCAGATGCTCTTTTGTTAAAGTTACGAGTTTCAGTAGCACATACACCTGTATCCAATGAAGGAACAACAATTATAAGCTGCTTTTTACCAGTAGCTCCACCAACAACAACATCACCTAAACCATCTGAGTTTACAACTGTAACAGCCGGTGCTTTATCACCTACATTTACTTCATTTCCTAATAATTCTACGTCTACGCCTTTGAACTTTGTAGTTGCCATTTTGGCTCCTTATTTTTAATTTAATTTTTTAACAAAAGAAAACATTTATGTCGATAAAAATCACTCTTTCGTTTTGTTGAGAGAAGTATATGTTAAATCGGATAATTTTTGTCTTAATTAGAAAAAGGATTATTTAGAATAAGTTTTTTTTAAGATTATAACAAACTTTTTGGAGAAACATCTAGCTTGTCCAAAGATGTAAAAATCTCATTATTATACATGTCAACAGCCACTCTTCCAATCATCGCTGCATTGTCCGAGCAGTATTTTAGTTCACTTAAAAGCAGACGAGCCCCATGCGGTTTTAAAAGGCTTTCTATTTGAGAACGAAGATAAAGGTTGGCACTGGCACCTCCGACAATAGCAAAAGTTACAGGTGTGACTGTTTTAAAGTATCGCTTTAACTTATTGGTTATATGTGCAGTAGCGATATGCTCAAATGAAGCAGCGATATCCGGATAATCTTCTTGCTCAGCTTTTTCTACAGCCAATCTTACTGCATTTTTAAGCCCAGAGTATGAAAAGGCAATCTTAGGTGATTGTGCAAGCGGAATGGTGAAATTATACTTTTTTCTATCTCCGTTTTTTGCCAACTCTTGAATGGCCGGACCGCCGGGATAGCCAAGACCCATCATCTTTGCAACTTTGTCAAAACTCTCACCAAAACTGTCATCCATGCTTTTTGCAATGGTATCAATCTCGCTTAGACTTTTTACTTCCATAACCTGAGTATGTCCGCCCGAAACAAGAAGTACCGTTAATGGAAACTGAGCCTCTTTTTCGATAAAAAGAGAATAGATGTGTCCAACTAAATGATTCACCCCGATAAGAGGGATACGAAGCGCAACAGAGATAGCTTTTGCCATAGTCACACCCTCTATAAGGGTTACTGTTAGACCGGGAGAAGATGTGACGGCTACAGCTTTCAGTTTACTAAAGTATGGCTTACATTCTTCGAGTATTTTAGGAAGTGCCTCTGCATGAAGACGGGCTGCGAGTTCCGGAACAACACCGCCATAAACAGAATGCTCTATCTCTTGAGATATTTTTTTATGAAACAAAAGCTTACATGTAGAAATTTCTGTAATAGCTATGGCACTATCATCACATGAACTCTCAATACTTAGTATCATTTTTGATTTATTCCTTACGACTTTTTATGTCCCAATAAGCCAAACCGGTAGCCACTATAATTAGCAAGCCAAACATTATGCCCCATGTGTACAGATCTCCACCGCTGGTAGCTTTTTCAATATTTTCTGTCATCTATGATTTACTCCTGATTTCTCTGCGAACCTCATCATCTAAGGCAAACACATCATCAATGCTTGTTGGTAATTCTGTAAATTTCTCAAAAGCTTTGATTATTGTTTTAGATATATCTAGAAAACCTATCTCTTTGTTTATAAATTTTTCAATGGCAACTTCATTCGCAGCATTTACCACTACACCTCTTTGAGGATTTTTTAACAGTTCTTCTTTTATAGACCAAATAGGGTATCTGTCAGTTGTGATTTCACGAAACTCTAATGAGCCAACTTTTAACAAGTCTACATGTCCCAATATATTTTCATCCATCTTTTCATTGAGCGCATATGCAATAGGAAGCTGCATGCTGGCATGTGCAAAGTGCGCTGTAGTTGAACCGTCTTTAAAATCTATAAGTGCATGAATAAGTGATTTTGTTTCAATAATCGCATTATATTCTCCCTCACCAAAAAGCCATCTGGCTTCGAGAAGTTCGAACATTTTGTTGGTCATGGTTGCGCTGTCTATGGTTATCTTTTGTCCCATGGACCAGTTTGGATGTTTTTGGGTGTCTGAGAGAGTTGCATTTTTAAGTTTATCTAAATCCCAGTCTCGAAAAGCTCCGCCACTGGCAGTGATAATCATTTTGCTGACGGGTCTGTTTTGCATCAGATACCAAAGTCCAAAATGTTCACTGTCTATGGGCTGTATTTTACCAACATCTATGAAACTTCCACATGCAACGAGAGATTCTTTATTGGCGAGAGCTACTTTTTTCCCACATGCAAGTGCTGTGATGGTTGGACGAAGACCTAAAAAACCTACAAGCGCATTGACAACCAGCTTACTGCTTGAGTCTTCTATGGCTTTTATGATTGCATCTTCCCCGTAAAAAACATTGTTATGGTTTACTTTTAGAACATCCTCTTTTCTCTGGACAACTACAACTTTTGGTGAGTGTTCCAAGATTTGAGAATTAAGAAGTTGTATATTTCTTCCACAAACTAAAATTTCAACGTTCATGTTGAATTTTTTAGCAACTTCAAGCGTGTTTACACCAATAGAACCGGTTGAGCCAAGTAAAATCAAAAAATTATACCAAGCCTCTTAGTAATACCAGCATTACGATAGCACCAAAAAGATAACCATCAATTCTATCCAAAACACCGCCATGACCGGGGAGCAGACTTCCGCTGTCTTTTACGCCGGCAGTTCTTTTGAGAGAACTCTCAAACAAGTCACCAAATATAGAGCTAATAGAAACCATCAAAGAGATAACCAGTGATATAGATAAATCTACAATAGCAACACCTATAAACATTCCGCTAAGCGTCGCGATAATCACGCCTCCGATGACACCTTCGATGGTTTTATTCGGACTGGTTTTGCTGAAGGAGGTTTTTCCTATGCTTTTACCAACGGCATATGCTCCGATATCCGTCATAGCTACAATCATCAAAAGCCATAAAAGGGCTATCGTACCATATTCTTGGTACATGGTAAAGATAAAAAGCATTCCTGCCGTTGGGTAAATAAAAGGTAAAAAGTCTTTCCATTTCAGTTCTTTGTTAAAAGCAACTGCACTGGCATAAGCAACTCCGGCTAAAACAAATAAGTCGTCACCATAAGGATAAAACGCTGCAATAAACCAAATTAATAATGCAAAGAAATACAATGAGGAATGAGTCTGTATTTTATAAAGTTTAACCGCTTCATCAAAAGCTAATAAATATATGATTCCAAGAGTCAGCCACATTAAGAAAAAGTTGTCCAAATAACCTATCACCAAAATTGCAGATACAAGGGCAAGTCCGGTAATTATTCTTTGTTTGTTATTTTTAAATGCACTAAAAGCAGCCATGAAAATTCCTAATATCTAATTTGTTTAAAATTATACCAAATCAGACTTTAATATCTAGATGATGTTCTTTTGCAGTTGTTTCTTCCTCATCTTCATCTTCTTCATGTGGCTCTCTTTTTTTACTTCTGGCGGTTTCTTGGTCAGCTTCTTCTTTTTGATGCTCTCTATCTGAATCAACTTCTTTGTTTTCTTCAGCCGGTCTCACTTCTAAAATCTTTGCATCTTTTTCGTTTGCAGCAGCTTGTGCGGCCACATTTTGAAGGTCAAAACGGCTGTTCTGATTCCCTTGCAACGAAGCAACGCTGGCAGTTTGCTGATTAACATAAATGACACTTCCTACAGCACCGATTGACATTTTGGACCCCTTATCTGGTATCTATCTCAATAGTCTTGTACTTATTGTACAGTACATTCGCACCACTTTGGATAGTTACCTCTCTTCTTGGAGTATAATCGACCAAATACCTGTCTTTTTCAAACATTGTAAAATCAATACACAATCTTGCGGCACTTTCAATGATGTGCATGGGAATATTCTGTTTATCAGTCGTAATGATTACATGTGCCGAGGGGCGCTCTTTCATATGTATCCAAATATCTCTTGCTCTGGCATTTTGCAAAAGTTCAATGTTTCCCTTTTCATTTTTTCCAAGCTGAACTTTATATCCCTCTATGAAAAAACTTTCTATTGCCTCATTTTGTTTTATCTTTTTGCCTTGAACTCTTTTGGGAAACAAAAGGGTGATTTTATCTATTGATTCAGCTTCTTGAACTGTATTGATAAAAAGTTTTAGATGCTCCATTTTTGATTCTAGTGACTGCTTTTCTATGTGTAGATATTTTGCTTTTTGCTTTGCTTTTTTACTTCTGCTAAATAAAGAATTAGACATCATAGAAGCAGTCGGATAAGCTTTCAATAAGTCTATCTCCACTTCCTTGGAATCATAATCGTTCAACTTTATCACTCTTTGGTATGGCGATATAATATGCATATTTGATAAAACCAGATTACCATAGTGTTGATACAGCTGTGCATCAGAATATAAACTTTGCTCATTATCAAGCGAGTTATAAAGTTTCTGCAATTTATGTAGTTTTTTAGTCAAATAGGAAATTTTTAGTTTTTTAAGTGAAGCAAGTTTTTGTATAAGTTCATTTTCATTTTGTTCATATAAATATTTTTCAACATCATCAAGAGGGTAGTCTTTAGCAATAAAAGGAGCATTGGGAATATCAAGAAGTTTTTGTCCGACTTTAACCTCACGAAAAGATGAGAACAAATCTACATGCCGTAAAGCCTCGAGCACAACTGAGTTCTCGTCCAAAATAATCACATTGGTATATTTTCCGGTAAATTCAAACTGCAAAAAAGTCATCTCTTGCTTGTAAGCGGATGAAATTGATGTTTTAAAACGGATTATCTTATCATCATTAACAAGTTCAATCCCCAAGATATTTGAGCGATTGAACCGTTTTGCCAAGAGTACATCAAAAGGAGCATTGTAGACTTTCGATCTTGAGTAGGATGCAGTTTTAAACATAGAAGAATTTGAGCGGCGCATCTCAAAATATAAATCTTCATCCCTATCGAAACTAATTTTGATAATCGTATCGGAGACTCTATAAATTGCTGAAATTTTTGTGAAATTTTGTAGGTAAGATGTTATTTGTTTTAGGTGTGATAGTTTCATAAGGGTATTTTAGCAAACTTTTTGATGTTAGCTGTTAGATAATTATATGAATTACATTTCAAATTACCTATTTTAAGATATTTTGATATAATAATTTTCACATAAATAATCAATAGGAATCATTATGTTTACAACAGTTAAATCGAAAGTTATTATTTCGTTAGTTGCTATCAGTGTTGCCGGTTTATTCGGGATAACATATTATTTGTCAAATACTTTGCAAAGTTTATCAAACAAGACAACGCAACAGGCTCTTGTAATGCTTAGTGAATCAATATTCCAAACACTCACCGGAAGTATGATTGCCGGTGACCCAGCAGTAGTTGAGACAACTCTTCATGCGGCTAAAAGTATCGATGGGATAGATTCTCTAAATGTAACAAAATCAAAATTTGTTATAGAAGTTTATTCACCTGAGGAAAAATTCACAGAGGACTTACTTATTCAAGAAGTGCTTAAAAATAAAGACACAAAAGTTATAGAAACAGATGAAAATTCTCATCATACTATCCGCATGATAAAACCGATGATTGCAAAAGAAAATTGTCTTTCATGCCATTATAATGCTCAAGTCGGAGATGTCCTTGGAGCTATGGATTTAGTTATTTCGTTGGATAAAAATGATGCGGATATCCAAGATACAAATTTAAAACTATTTATATCACTTTTTGTCGGAGCTATTGTTTTTATTCTAGTTGCACTTACATTTTTTGGACGAGAAATCTTTAGTCCTCTTGGTGACTTGAAAAGCCGTATCGCTGAGCTTGTGAGCGGGGATAAAGACTTAACAAAGCGCCTAAACGCCAATAGATCAAATGAATTTGGTGATACAGCGCATGAAGTAAATCAATTTATAGAAATGATTCAAGGAACAGTAAGCGAAGTAAAACAGTTAGGTGCACAAAATTCATCCATTGCATCCGATATAGCGCAATATAGTCGTGTGATAGGCAAAGGAACACAGCAAGAACAAGAGATAGTCGCTCAAACAACAAAAAAAGGTCAATCAATTAAAGATTTACTTTCTAACACACTCAAAGCTTCGCAGGAAACCCAAAAAACGGTTGAAGAGGCAAGTAGTGAGTTGGATGCGGCTAGAGGCTCATTAAATACGCTTACTCAAGAAGTGAACTCTTTTGTTGAGATAGAAAACGAGCTCTCAGTTGAACTTTCAGGCCTTAAAAATAATGCTGATCAAGTCAAAAATGTTCTGGGTGTAATAAAAGATATCGCTGAGCAGACAAATCTCTTGGCTTTAAATGCTGCCATAGAAGCTGCCCGCGCAGGTGAACATGGTCGTGGCTTTGCAGTTGTAGCCGATGAGGTGAGAAAGCTGGCAGAGAGAACACAAAAAAGTTTAATTGAAATAGATATGAGTGTGAGTACGATTGTTCAATCTATCAATGATGTCAGTGATAAAATGGGTACAAATGCTAAAAATATTGAAAACCTTGCGAATATTTCCAATGAGGTAGAAGATAAAATAAATACAACTTCACATGCAATAGATGCTTCGAGCAAAGTTGCTAATGATTCAAAAGAAGATAGCTTAAAAATGTCTGTGAGCATGGAAGAGATCATAGCAGATATAGCGAAGATTGAAACTTTATCTACCGCAAACGGTATTAGTACTCAGCATATTGAGAGTGAGTTGAAAAAACTGGTTCATATAGCTCAATCACTACAATCTACAATAGATGAGTTTAAGAGTTAAGATAACTTAGAAGTGTCTTCTCTTTGCTCGATTTTGCCCGCCGGTGTAGTTTTTCTTAAAACATGATTGGCAGATGTTATATTTTGAATTTTTTGGTAACGGTACATGACAGATTCTGCATTTTGCAACAAACATACTTTGCTGCAGGGAAGCCTCAATAAATTTATTTAAAATACCCCTTGAAGTACGCGCTTTTTCAGGCTCTATAAAATAATCTTTAAATCGATAGCTTAGCCACAAATAAAGTGAAATCTCTTTTACCATGTCTTCTGCGCGTAAGAGTTCATCCGTTGTTTGCGCAAATTTTCCTATCAATACAGGCGGAGTGTAAATAATAGGTTCTTGTTTTTCAAGTGCTAAAACATAGCTCTCAAAGGCCGCCACAATATAAGGAGATTTAAGAGTTAAAGGGGCACAAGCCAAATGATATTTTGTTGCTATATCTAAATCAAAATTATCCACAATTGTTGCAGCTTCTAACATGTCATCTAAATTTGTTGCATGGAATGGACCATTGAACTCCATGTTGTTCACAAAAAACTTGAGGATGACACTTAAAGATTTTTCTTCTAATATGCCACCCACAAGTTTGATATGCTCTAGGTTTGCCATCACTTTAAAAGGGATAGTTATTTCTTTTGCTTCTTTGTAAAAATTCTTTTTGATTATGTTTAAAACATCTTTGCTGAGCGCTCCGACAAACCCTTCTTCATTTAAACCAAATCGTCCTGCACGACCTGAAATTTGATGAATCTCTGATGGATATAAATGCCTGTCATTTACTCCGTCAAACTTCTCGGCTTTTGAAAAAAGTAATGTTTTGATAGGCAGATTCATTCCCATGGCTATTGCATCTGTAGCGATTAAAATTTGTGTCTCTTTTTCTCTGAATCTTCTTGCTTCTTCACGTCTGACTTCGGGAGAAAGATTTCCGTATACAACGCTGACACTGAAAAATCTTGAAAAATTCTGCTTTAACCTCAAAACATCTTTTCTGCTAAAGGCTATAATAGCGGTTTGTTCTTTGACATCTTCGGGATCTGTAGCTTCTTGTAAAAGTGTAAGCGGATTCATCCTCTCAAATTCAATTATCTCAAGTTTTTCACCTAGATACTCAGCAAGCGCAATAACAGCTTCTTTAGCATTTGGCGAGCCTGTCATGATAACCTCTTTCGCAGGTGCTCCGATGATGGCATTTGCCCATGCCCAGCCACGGTCACGGTCATCTATCATCTGTACTTCATCTATCACACAAACATCAACATCTACCTCAAAGTTCAGCATCTCAATAGTTGAACTTATATGTGTAGCGTCTTCATCTAAAATCTGTTCCTCTCCTGTAATCAAGGAGGAGTTGATTCCGTTTTCTTTTAAAGTTTCGTATCCTTCTAAAGCAAGCAGTCTGAGCGGTGCAAGATAATATCCGGTATCAGCCTTTTGAAGTGTTTGCATAGCCTGATAAGTTTTTCCGCTGTTTGTCGGACCTATGTAAAGGGTGAGTTTTCTTCTCATTTCCCGCGCTAAGGGAAAAAGGTTTTTGAAATCCCTTATCGTCCTTGCCAGAAGTGCTTGGCGCTGTTTTTTTATGAGCTGTTCATGAATGTTGTAAACAAATATTCGAACTATTTTGCGCGCAGTTTTTGGGCTTATAACTAAAGAGGGAGGTAACAACTCCACTAAAAACTCATATACTTTTTTGTGAAGTTCTTCGTCACTAAAATGAAGCAGGGCAGCAAAACTGCCACACTCGTGGACAAGACTCTCTAAATCTTGTAAAAAATTATCTTCATGCTCTTTTTTTGCAGCACTCAGTGCTTCATCAAACTTAAATTCCTTAGATAACCAAATCTCTTCTAAAAGTTCATTAAGCTCTATGTGAAAATCCAGTTTGTACGGCAACTCTATGTCAGAGTAAGGAAGCTTAAAACTTTCATTTACTTTGAGTAAAAGTTCCTCCTCATGTAAATCTGCTTCTACAACATCTAGCTTTGTCTGGAGGATACTTTTTAATATGGAAACTTTTAATAGTGGATATTTGACTTTTGTTTTAGGAGGAGATGCACGTAGAGATGAAAGAATCTCTTTTTTTGTTAAGTAAGCATGTGGATCTTTTAAATTTTTTAAAAAATTATTTATATTTTCCTGTTTACTAGCAATTGCAAGCTCTTTATCTCTTGATATTTTGAGAATAATTTCCTCTATATCGCTCTCTTGCAAATATTCGTAGCTGTAAGGTTTAGTGTTGAGTGTGAGTATTTTATGAAATTGTTCCCCATATATCTCATATTTTAGAGAGGCATTAAATTCTAAACTGTCATCCAAATCAAAAATGCCCTCTAGTGCTTTTTGAAGTTCAACTTTTTTCAAATCAAATCTAATATGTTGAAGTTTTGACTCCATCTTTTCTATGGTAATTTTTTTACTTCTAACATCCATAAAAGCATCGAAAAGTAAAGCCGCTTCTTGGGAGTTTACATCCAACTCCTGCAAAAGAGATTCTATTTTCTGTCCTCTGTCAAGGTTTGGCTCTTTTGGAATATCTGAGTTGTAAAATTTTCCTTCATTGGAAAAAAAGTTTAAGATATCTTGACGTATTCCGCTGTCTGCCTCGCTCCAAAGCATCCTGAGTGTTTTTAATTGAATCTTTTTATTATGCTCAATGTCGTAAATTCCCAGAGTGTTAAAAAGCTCACTGAGTGTTTGCGAACTAACCCTCTCTATCCCCACATCAAAAGGCGCATCATCAAAATATTTTTTAATTTGTTGATTTATTTTTATGTTTTTTTTATGTTTATTTCCCATTCGGTATTGTAACTAAAAGGATTTAAATTTTGGAAATGACAAAACATGATAATCAATTTGACCCCCTTTTTAGTAAAATTATGTTAAAACACAATAAATAATAGTAAAAATGAGTTTACATGCAAGAAGATAGTAAAATAAACAATCATACTCATAAAGTTTCAGTTTCCCAGCAGTGGGGAACGGCGCGTTTACGTTTTTTATTTCTTCTTCCTATGTCATTGATGATTGCTCTCATTATTTTTGTGTTAGGCATAATAATTTATGAATATACAACCCGGGATGTTGAAAAAGGCGTTATTCATATTCGTGCCTCGGTACAAAATTTTTACGAGGAGAGCATCCGTTATGATGCCAAAGCCTTGCAGGCAATCCTTCATACTCTCCGTCAAAATGACAACTTAGCTACAGCACTAACGCAGCGTAACAGAGATGATTTACTGCGCCTCGCCTCGCCTCTGTTTGAAGATATTAAGCGGGATTTTGAGATTACACATCTCTACTTTAGTGGAGTAGACAGGGTAAACTTGCTGCGAGTGCATACTCCGTTGCGATACGGTGATACTATAAACCGTATCACAATGCTTCAGGCGCAAAAGAGTGGTGCGGTTGCATATGGTGTTGAACTCGGGCCTTTGGGTACGTTTACTCTGAGAGTTGTAGCCCCATGGTACGATAACCAGACACATAAATTAATCGGATATGTAGAACTTGGCATGGAACTTAATCAGGTTATTGAAAAGCTGCAGAATTTTTTCGGTGTACAGCCTTTTATTATGATCAACAAAGAGTTTCTTGACCAAACAAAATGGGAAGCAGGTATGCGAACTCTCGGGAGGACAGCTCACTGGAATCATTTCGCAAATAAGGTTTTAAGTGAACAATCCACATATAAACTGCCACCTGTTTTGGCTGAACACCTCATTCGCGGTGAAGTGATTGCAGACACCAGCATCATAAATTTAATCTATGAAGGTCTCTCTTACCGGGTTACTTCTCTTCCGTTGCATAATGCCGGTGGCATCGCTGTTGCAGAGATGATATTGCTGACAGATGTATCCAAAGAAGAAAAAATTGCACGTAAGACACTTTATGAGGGCATCATAATAGTATTCGTTGCCGGTGCTATCCTATTTGCCTTTTTCTATTGGCTGATTGGTCAGATTGGTCAACGAATTGAACAGAATGAGAAGAAACTGCATGACATTGCTACCCATGACGGTCTCACAGGTCTTTACAATCATAAGTTCTTTTATACCCTATTGGAAAATGAGATTATACGTGCAGAGCGTTATCAGCACCATACTTCACTGCTTTTGCTGGATATCGATCACTTTAAAAATGTGAATGATACTTATGGTCACCGCTCCGGCGATATGATTTTAAGTGGATTGAGTAAACGTTTGATGAGTCGTATACGAACAACAGACTCCGTGTGTCGTTATGGCGGTGAAGAGATAACGATAATCCTGCCTGAAACAGATATTATGATAGCCAAGCAGATAGCTGAAAACTTGCGTGTCCTGATAGAACATGAACCATTTGAGATTGAAGACAATCAACACATTAAAGTTACAGTCAGTATTGGTGTTTCTGTTTATCCACAACATGCAACAAAGGCATCAACTCTTGTTTCAGTCGCTGATACAGCTTTGTATAAGGCAAAAGAAAATGGTCGTAACTGTGTATGTGTTTATGAAACCGAGGAGAAAAAGTCTTAATTACAGGCTTAGCTCCATAATGTAGGCATCGCACCCGTCACGGTAAAAGGCTTTAGCTGTTTTCTTTATGCTAAAGCCAAAATTTTTGTACAGGGAAATTGCTACTTCATTATCTGTACGGACTTCAAGAAGTGTCTGTTTAAAATCCATAGATATTAACTCATTCATAACTGTCTCTAAAAGCTTTAGAGCAATTTGTCTGCCACGGTAAAGTTTGCTCACTCCGATAGAATATATCTTAGCATTGGCGCGCTTTATCAGAGCCAAAATGTATCCTGCAATATTTCCATCGACTTCTGCCACATAAACTAAGTTGTTTTTCACATGGTAAGCAAATGAACCTCTTGAGAGAGGGAAATTTTCTGATGTAAAAATCTCCTGTTCTAATGCAAAAAGCTTTGAAACATCAGAGGATGTTGCTTTGCGAATTATCATTTTTGGTAAATTGTATACTTTGGAACAAGCTTAAACGGACGATAAGACATTTTAACCTTGCGAAGATTTTCAAATCCCATGTCATCACCGACATTGATATACGTAACACCATAATGCTCTTTAAGCATTTTTGAAAATTCACGGAAAATATACTGGGCACATCCAAGAACTTCAAAGTCAGTTTTTTCTATGATAACTGTTGCTGTGTTGTCATTGATTCTCTCTCCGGCTGTAAAACCTTTAAGTTCACCGTTTATGTAGATAACAAGTCCGATAAGCTCCAAGGCATTAAAATGTTTCAACATCTGCTTCACCGCAGAACGCTCCTGATGAATCCCTTCTAAGAAAACTTCAGCCTCCTCTTTTGGCATGTATCTAACCCTGTCAGAAACCCATTTGTTAAAAAGATTCATTATCTCGTCTTTATGTTTGACGCTGTCAAGAGGCTCAATAGTATGTTCAGTATAAGACTTTGTAAACTTGTTTATCTCAGTGCGTTTTGTGTGGTAGCTATTTCCGCGTAAGTCAATCAAGCTGTTTACCTCATAGATATAATCAACCAGCTTCTTTTCAACTATATAATGCTCAAGCATCTCAAACATGCTCTCAGCTTCATGTGCTGACTGAACAAATTCTTCAATCATACCTCCCTGGACATAATCAATACGGGCATAGTATTTTGAACTGTTATTCGCATTCATAATGTCAAAACATTTTATGATTGCATCTGTGACATATTTTTTCTTCCCCAAAGGAGGCAATAACATGGTGAGTTCCCCGCCGGTCATGACGAACAGACAAAAACATTTATTTATGATTGCATAAAATCCGCTGCTGTTTGCAAGCCAGATGTAATTTGCGGCAAAAGTGTAATCGCTGAGTTCAGTATTGAGCTTTACAAGATACTTCTCCATGATAGGTTTTGAGTCAAGTGTGAAAGGCTTGAGTATCTGTTTTTTTACTGTTAAATTAGCCATTTGAATCCTTCTTGTTTGTAAATATAAATGAAATAATACATCTTTTTTTATGTTTTGCAGTAGCAATTTTCAAGGAATTTTCAAACGAATTATTAGAGGCTGAAACCACCATATTTACGGGATATTTAGGTGGAAAATATTTTCTTTTTTAATGATGGGTCATTTTCATTTAAGTTCAATACAGATAGAATGCTGTAAAGGATAATTTTTATCTTTTAAATTTAATCAAGGAAGTAATATGCCAACAACACATGATAATTTAGAAACAGCTTTTAGCGGTGAAAGCCAAGCATACCAAAAATATAGTGCATTTGCAAAAAAAGCAGAAAAAGACGGTCTTGCAAATATTGCAAAACTGTTTCGTACAACTGCAGAAGCCGAACGTATACATGCAGAAGGTCATTTCAAGGCTATGGATAAAGTCGGTTCAACATTGGAAAACCTTGAAGCCGCTATAGGCGGAGAGACTTATGAGTTTGAAGATATGTACCCTCCTATGTATGAGCAGGCCGTTAAAGAAAATCATAAAGCTAAAAAAATGTTTGGTTATGCCCTTGAAGCTGAAAAAGTACATGCAGAGCTTTACAAAAAAGCATTAGAAGCAGTAAGAGAAGGGAAAGATTTGGATGAAGTAAATATCTACCTATGCCCTACATGTGGTTATATAGAGTTAGGTACGTTACCTGAGAAATGTCCAGTTTGCGGAGTTAAAGGCTCTACATTTATTCAAATATAAGGAGATAGATATGCTAGTATGCGATTGCAATGAAGTAAGTTATGACATGGTTAAAGCGGCTGTGAAGATTCATGGAGATAATTTAGAGGCTATTATGGAAGAGACTGAAGCTGGAACTGCATGTGAATGCTGTTTGGAAGATGGCTGCGAGAAAGTTGATATATCACTTCCATCGGCAATAAAAAAAGCTTTAGAAGAACTAGCATAAACTTTAGTTCCGAGTTAGGTGTTATAACCTAGCTCTTATAGTTGGTTCTATTTTATAACTACCTATTAACACAACTGCTATAAACAGTATCCCCCACGTTTTTAAACTAA
>CALCGG010000166.1 GCA_937900945.1 uncultured Sulfurimonas sp.
ATTTTGATTATCCGCCATATTTCAGAAGTGTTGCAGAATTTGCAAAGGTTTATGGACATTAAACTATTATTAGTATTTTAGTCCGATAGATTTTAAAGCTTGATTGATATTTTTAATCTGAGTATTTTTATCTCTACACCATGATGGCCCCAGTAATGAATCATTATTTATCCCGGCAGTTACTCTTTGGACATGGGTGTTTTTTGGTTTTATTTGAAGTGACTTCACTAAAACATCAATGTAATCTTCTTCACTGATGGGGATAAAACTCCCTTTGGTAAAATCATTTGCTAAAGCAGTTTTCTTTACGACATAAAGAGGGTGATACTTAACAGAGTCTATTCCCCACTTGTAAGCTTCTGTAGCAGTTGCTAACATCATTTCCTTAGTCTCGCCAGGTAAGCCAAAGATAAGATGCCCACACACATTTAAACCAGCTTCTTTTGATTTTAAAATCCACTCTTTGACATTAGCACTGTCATGACCTCTATTTATTCTTTGGAGAGTTTCATCATAGATTGATTGTATCCCGAATTCTATCCAAATCTCTTTTTCTTTGCCGAGTGCTGATAAATATTCAAGTGTTTCTTCTGTAATACTGTCAGAACGAGTACCAATGCTGAGCCCAACTACATTGGGAAAGGACAATGCTTTTTCATAAAGAGCTTTGAGAGTTTCAAATGGTGCATAAGTATTTGTAAAAGATTGAAAATAGACTAAAAATTTTTCGGCTCCATACTCTTTTGTTTGTCTTTTGCTGATAGCATTAAATTGAAGTTCTAATTGTTCTAATTGTTTATCTAAATATGGATTTTCTTTAGAGGAAAGATTGAGATGAAAAGATTTTAGCTCTTGAGCTTTACCTGTACTAGCACTAAAAGAGTCATTTTCACAAAAGGTACATCCACCCTTTGCTACTGTTCCATCAATATTTGGACAGGTGAATCCTGATATATTTATGCCTACTTTATAGACTTTACAGCCAAATTTATTTTTTAAATAGCTGCCGTAAGTATAAATTTGTTCCAAAATAATCCTGTTAAACTATGTATTTACCGGTAAAACATGCCGTACAGTATTTGTCATCTTCTGCATGTACACTTCGTAATAGACCTGCTTCATCTAAATAAGCTAAAGAATCTGCTTCAATAAATTTACAGATTTCATCTACACTCATATTTGCTGCTATCAATTTGTCTTTATTTGGAGTGTCAACACCATAAAAACATGGATCTGTTGTCGGTGGTGAAGATATTCTCATGTGAACCTCTGCTGCACCTGCTTCTTTTAGCATCTTAACAATTCTTCTTGATGTAGTTCCACGAACAATCGAGTCATCAATCACGATAACTTTTTTGCCTTTGATAATATCTGTCATTGGTGAGAGTTTCATCTTAACTTTTAGGTCACGCATCTCTTGGGTCGGTTCTATAAAAGTTCTACCGATGTAATGATTACGCATGATTCCAAGTTCATAAGGAATACCGCTCTCTTGAGCATAACCGATTGCTGCAGGAACTCCGCCGTCAGGCACAGGAATAACAATATCTGCTTCGACAGGTTGAATGTGTGCTAACTCTTTACCCATATTTTTTCTTGTTTGATACACGGATTGTCCAAAAACTTTTGAATCCGGTCTTGCAAAATAAACATATTCAAAAATACAGTGCTTAGGAGTTGGTTCAAAAACTTTAATACTTATAGGTTCTTTGCCTTCTTCAAATATTAGAAGTTCACCAGGTTCCACATCGCGGATATACTCTGCGCTCACAAGGTCAAATGCACATGTTTCACTTGCAACTATATAGCCGCCATTTGGTAATCGTCCCAGACTAAGCGGGCGAAATCCAAAACGGTCGCGCATTGCAAACATTTTTGTTCTGCTTAAAAATACTAATGAAAAAGCACCTTCAATTTTTTTCACAGCATCTATGATTCTATCTGTAAGTTTTTCTTTTTCACTTTTTGCAATAAGATGAATAAGGTTTTCTGTATCCATAAATGTCTGAAAAATGGCACCTTTTTTTATAAGAGCGTTTCTAACTTCTTCTGCATTAGTAAGGTTCCCGTTGTGTACTATTGCCATTTCACCTAAGTCATATCTGGCAAAGACCGGCTGGGCGTCTAAAATAGAATCATCACCTGCTGTAGAGTATCGTGTGTGACCTATGGCACTTGCTCCACTGAGCGTAGTGAGTTTATGTTCATCAAACACTTTCATAACCAGACCGCGGTCTTTAATTGTATGAAGTTTCAATCCATCAGAAGAGCTTATACCAGCTGCTTCCTGACCACGGTGTTGAAGCGCATGCAAAGAAAAATAAGCTAATTTAGAAGCCTCTTTATGACCATATATTCCAACAACAGCACACTTTTCATTCATATTTTCTAACAAAACAGTTTCCTTCTAAAAAACTTCATAAAATTATTTTGGAATTATACTAGAAACAAAGTAAAACAAAGTTTATATTTATTATAACTCTAGGCAATCACTGATACTGTATAGACCTTTTTCTTGAATGGATAGCCAACTAGCGGCCTTTAAGGCACCTTTGCTAAATGTATTTCTTGATGTTGCCGTATGATTAAGTTCTAAGAATTCGCCATCATTGTAGAAGCCGACTGTATGGCGACCTACAATGTCTCCGCCTCTTAATGCCATTACAGCAATTTCATCTTTTGTTCTTTCACCAATGTTTCCATCCCTGCCACTTACTCTGACTTTATCTAAATCAAGTCCACGACCTTTCGCAGCTGATTCACTTAATGTAAGTGCAGTTCCGCTTGGTGCATCTTTTTTATGCCTATGGTGCATCTCTACTATCTCTATATCGAAGCCTTCCAGTGCAGCGGATGCTTGATAGACAAGTTTGTTTAAAAGTGCTACACCTAAAGACATATTTGTAGCATATAATACCGGCATAAGTTCACTTGCATTTTTAAGCAGGTTTAATTGATGTTGGCTTAAGCCAGTAGTACCGATGACTAAAGGTTTTGGGGTTTTTATAGCGTATTCCAGTAAAGTTTCACAAGCTTCAGGAAGTGAAAAATCAACAATGACATCACATGCATTAAGAAAAGATTTCATATCAGAAGTTACTAATACAGAAGGGTCTATCGAAAAATCCAGGCTGGAACGAACATAAACGCTGCTAAGGCTCATATCATCTGTAATTTTTAAATCTTCAAGCAAAAGTTTGCCAACTCTCCCACTCGCTCCAAATACACCAACTCTAATCATTTTATATATCCTTAATTTATTTACGCGTTTAACAATTCATCGACATAAGAAATAGCCTGAAGAGCTGCTACAGCACCATCTCCAGCTGCACTGACAACTTGTTTAGGAGCTGCGATACGCATATCTCCAGTTGCAAACAATCCGGCAACTGATGTTTTCATACTGATATCAACTATAACTTCACCAGATTTAGTCATCTCACATAAAAAACTGCCGTCTTCTTGGATAAGAGTTTGGTTGTTTACATTGTTTCCTACAAAAGTGAATACTCCCGGAACAGCAATATCACGGATTTCACCATCTTTATTTTTAACTTTTAGCCCGTTTACACCCATCTTATCGCCATAAACTTCATCAGGAACAGAATTTAAGATAAGTTCTATGTTTTCAGTTCTTTTGATTCTAGCAACTGTATTTGGAGCTGAACGAAAAGTGTCACGTCTGTGTATTAGGTAAACTTTTTTACATATTTTAGCAAGATAAAGTGCTTCTTCTAAAGCTGTATCTCCACCGCCAACGACAGCAACCTCTTTGCCTTTGTAGAAAAAACCGTCACATGTAGCACATGTGCTTACACCGCGACCAAAAAATTCATCTTCTCCAGCAAAACCTGCCCGACGAGGAGAAGAACCAGTACCGATGATGACACTGTAAGCTTCGGAGACTGTTCCATCACCTTTATATATTTTAAAGATATCACCATCTTTACTAACCCTAGTTACCTCAACCATGTCATGTTTAAGACCAAATTTTTGGCATTGTTCGGGCCAAGGTATCATCAAATCCATACCAGTGATTTCACCGGTTACACCAGGATAATTTTCTATCTCAGAGCTTTGAGTGATTTGCCCGCCAGGCATCCCTTTCTCAAACATAGTTACATTTTCTAAGCCACCGCGAGTAGTATAAAGTCCAGCAGTAAGGCCAGCCGGTCCACCACCTACAATTGCACAATCTAATATCATAATAATTTCTCCTATAATTGTTCTATCTGTTTTGATAACTCTTTCAAATTATCTAGTTTTCGTATCATACTATCTTGTTTATAAAGAGAGTCTTTTGATTTCTTTATAAAAAAAATAGATGGGGATTCGTAGATATTGAATCTTTGAATAAAAGAGAGAGAATTTTTTGTTCCACTTCTTAAAAAAGTTGTATCTGGAGTATTTTCCCGCACTTGATTATAATAGTCTATTGCTAGCATAGGAAGGTTAAGGTGAGTGTTGGCAAGTTCTTCCATAGTATCATTGTCTTTAGAACTATAAAATACAACTACATATTTATCTGCATGTGGAATAAAAATATCTTTTTTTTCGTAAAAAATCCACTCTTTAAAATCAATAAATTTATATTCTGAAAATTTGTAGTTGAAGTAGGCAAATGCTGCAGCTACCATAACTGCACCAAAAAATGAAGCGAGAAGTGTAGATAAAGAGAAGAGGCTTTTGCCCCCTTTTCCTACCATCACACTTCTCTTTTTGAGATTACGCTAAAAGAGCGTCTAATTTTGATGCTAGAGCATGTTTTGATTGCGCCCCAACAATTTGGTCTACCATTTCACCATTTTTGAAGAACATGATAGTTGGAATAGAACGAATACCAAATTTAACTGCAATGTCTTGCTCTTCATCTGTATTTACTTTACAAACATTTGCTTTGCCATCATAGTCTTCAGCTAACTCTTCGATTACTGGAGCTATCATACGACAAGGTCCACACCATGGTGCCCAAAAGTCTACTATAGATACACCCTCTGCAAGTGTTGCTTCAAAATTAGCACTAGTTAGTTCTACATATTTACTCATGTTTATTTCCTTATATATAATTAATGTGGGGTATTATACAAATGTAATCATTAAAAACTCTTTAGTAAATTTATTTTTAGGATTTTATTAATAATTATGACAAACAAAAGAGCACCGATACTCAACATAAATGCGCCTAGATAAAATATTTTTTCATTTGCAATAATCATTGAAAATGATGATATGATTAATCCAATCGTGGAGAAAACCCATTGAATATCTGCAAGTTTTTTTGGAAGCAGTTCATGAAGCATCGGTACAGGTCTCTCTTCAATTAGTGGAGAATACACCTGAAACCATACTAAAAATGGGATAATCTTGTAAAAATTCCCAATGATTAAAAAACCAAAAAATCCGATAAACATAATCCACATGCCAAGTTTTAAAGTGACTTCATTCTCATTATATAAATATGACATCAGTAAAGCAAAAGAGATAATGAAAGAGGTAAAACCAACATACATTGACCTCGCCCAAATGTCATGTACTATTTTTGCTCTTGATGAAGTCATTTTAAAAAGCTGATATAAATACAGAAAAATTGCGATTATTGTTATGAAATAAGCTGTGTTTAGTAAATAATTTGTTAAAAACAGAGGAGATAGCATCATGACTATAACTCCAAAGCTAAGGGTAATGAAACTGTTTGAGAATTCGTTATCACTAATTCGTTTTGCAAGCCCGAACATCGGGATTAGTATGATAGAAATTCCCATTATAAGGAGTATGACAAATCCAACTACAAGTCCAAATGTATGAGTGCTTAATATTGTCTTTGGATCTAAATCAATGAAGCCATTGAATCCAAGAGCCATTAAAATTCCGCTTATTATTCCAAGAAGTAAAAAGAAATTACTCATCTTCATCGCTTTTGTTATACTTGTTTTTCTCTTGGTATTTTTGAGTGTAAGTAAAAATTCTATGGCATATATGCTCATAGCTATCAAAACAAAAAATCCACCATACATCAAAAATTCTATATTGATATAAAAACCAACAAGCATTAAAATAAGACCTATGATATGAAAAATCCAAATATATTTAAATACATTGACATAATAGTGTTTAGTCTCTACAACTATAGGACCGAGTTGTGCCATGGCAGAAAAAATCGACATCATCACAAAACCAAGCATATACAGATGAACCCAGCCGATAAGATTAAAGTTTGAAATATCGGCATGTGGATTTATGAAAAAAAGTGCAAGCATACTAAATAAATAAAAAAATCCAGATAACAAAAAATATGTTTTCATGAGTTTTATAGATGGTGAAAAGCTTGGTGATACATTCATGTTTAACTGCTTCTTATAATAAATATCTTTGTATTTTATATGAATATAACAAATTTTCCTATAAAATTTAGTAGATATTTTAAGGATTTTAAATGAAGTTGACTATTACAGATGGTAAAATCGGTGTTAGACCGCCAGTTGCTAAGCCACATCCGGGGTTCTTGCATGAAGTTGGTGAAGAGAGATTTAAAAAGTTAGTTTATGATCATTATGAATTAATAAAAGACAGCGACATCGCATTTTTGTTTCCTATTTTTGATGAAGATGACTTTGCTGAGGCTAAAAAACATGCGTTTGACTTTTTGATAGAAATTTCAGGCGGACCTGATTACT
Organism: uncultured Sulfurimonas sp.; assembly: GCA_937900945.1. Lineage (GTDB taxonomy): Bacteria > Campylobacterota > Campylobacteria > Campylobacterales > Sulfurimonadaceae > Sulfurimonas. Next base: position 6,675 of record CALCGG010000166.1, read on the forward strand.
TTACACAAACTCGTGGAGAACATCAAATGGTTGGAAGACATGCCCCTTTTCGTATAGATGAAGCAAGTAGAAAAAGTTGGCTGGCTCTTTATGCTCCGCTTTTGGAAGCTTTAGAGGGTGAAGGAATCACACCGGAGTATATACAGTCTTTTTGGGATTATTTAGATATTTTTTCAATGTGGTTGGTTAATACAGAGAGCTAAACCTAAATCGGGTTAAAAGTCAATCAACTCTCTTTTTCTATTACGAAAAATGGCACACTGTGTATATCCTACGCTTTTTGCCATATCCACTACTCTATCGCTAAAGAGTGCGACTTGTTCAGGTTTGTGAGCATCCGAACTGAAAGTTATTGGAATGCTAAGTTCAAAAGCTTGTTTTAAAAGTGACAAAGATGGGTAAGCTTCAGCTATGGGCTTTCTAAAACCGGCTACATTGATTTCTAAAACCATATCTGCTTTTTTTATGGCTTGAAGAGCATTTTTAGCAATTTCGTTTATACTTGTATTTGGCAGAAATTTAAAAATTTTTATTAAATCTAAATGCCCGACAATATCAAATAAATTACTATTCGCCATATCTTCTATTGCTTTGAAATATTTTTTCCAAATCTCATCGATATTCTCATTCTCGTATTTTCCTATAAACTCAGGGTTGTCAAAACCCCATTCATCTATGAAATGGACAGAGCCTATAAGATAGTCAACATTAGCATTTAAAATTCTTTCATCCATGTGACCTACGAGAAAGTCAACTTCGTAGCCTAGTAATATTTCTATTTTATCTTTGTATTTTTCTTTTACACTCAGGATATCTTCTTCATATTTTTGTATATCATTAAAACTCATACGATAATGTTTGTCAAAGTCCATAGGCGCATGTTCTGAGAAGCCAAAATACTTAGTTCCTGCTTCTATGGCTTTTTCTATGTACTCTGAAATCTCACCTTGGGCATGATTACAAAGCGAAGTATGGTTGTGTAAATCTACAAGCAAATTTTCTCCCCTTTATATTTTTTATGATATTATAGCAAATAATTAGTTTAACGAATTTTACAAACGGAGTAGTTTTTATGACGCAAGAAGAATTAGATGCTTTAATGAATGGCGATATTGATGATATTGATGAAGTTGATGAGGAAGCTGCAGCAGAAGAAAGTTTTGAAGATGATGATGTTGGAGGTTTTCCAGAAGGGTATAATGATGATACATCACATCATTGGCCTTTGCCGGCAACAGATGAAAATAAAATGGTTCATCAGCTTGACGATGTTACAAAAGAGAGTGAAGCAAAAGCCAGCGAAATCTTTGACATTATAGAGGGCATCAGTAATGAGTTGATGGAAAAAGAAGAAAACCTTCAAAGAGTCATAGATACATTAACTGCCAATGTTGAACTTTTTACTACTTTAAGTACTAAATTTCCAGAAGTTGAAGCCTTTAAAACAAGTCTAGCTCAAAATGAAGAAGCATTAAATGATGCGAATGAGACTGTAGAAACACTTCAAGACAGTGGGAATTCCATTATGAGTGTTATGGACATTATGCAGTACCAAGATATTCATCGTCAAAAAATTGAGCGTGTTATAAATGTTATGCGAGCACTTTCTAAATATATGAACACCTTATTTGAAGGCAGAATTGAGGATGACAAGCGGGTCTCTTCTGCTACACACATCGCCGGTGACACACATAATGACCTTGCTTCAACAGATGACATAGAAGCACTTTTAGCTCAGTTTGGACAGTAGTTTTTATTTTTAAACCACGATACTAGCTCTTTTGGCTAAAATTTCATAAAATTTCGTCTAAAGCCTTTGGTGGCTTTGACATACAATGAGAATAAATATGAAAAAAGTAGAGCTTCTCTCTCCTGCAGGAAATCTAGAAAAATTAAAAATAGCAATCGACTTTGGCGCTGACGCCGTTTATGGCGGAGTAAGCCACTTCTCTCTTCGTATCCGCTCTGGCAAAGAGTTTAGCATGGAAGAGTTTAAAGAGGGAATTGAATATGCCCATGAACGAGGCAAAAAAGTTTATGTAACTATCAATGGTTTTCCATTTAATTCCCAACTTAATCTTCTAAAAAAACATATACTAGCAATGGCTGAATTAAAACCGGATGCTTTTATAGTAGCAACTCCAGGTGTCTTAAAACTCTGCCATGACCTTGCTCCTCAAATGCCACTCCATTTATCTACTCAGGCGAATGTTATGAATGTTTTGGATGCTCAAATCTATCATGACATGGGAGCGACTCGTATTATTACAGCTAGAGAGATTTCGCTAAGGGACCTTAAAGAGATAAAAAAAGAGATTCCTGATTTAGAGTTGGAAGTTTTTGTCCATGGCTCCATGTGTTTTGCCTATAGTGGCAGATGCCTTATCTCGACGCTTCAAAGCGGACGGGTTCCAAATCGTGGATCTTGTGCAAATGACTGCAGGTTTCCTTATGAGATGTACGCTGCAAACCCTGACACAGGAACACTTTTCAGACTTGAAGAGGAGGAAGGCGTAGGAACCTACATCATGAATTCAAAAGATTTAAATCTTGCTTCACATCTCAAAGAGATTTTAGACAGCGGCAGCGTTGACTCCATCAAGATAGAAGGGCGTACAAAAACGGCTTATTATGCCGCTACAACTGCTAAAGCTTATAGAATGGCGATTGATGATTATTATGAAGATAAAATCGATGTTGATAAATATCAGTATGAGTTGCAGTCTTTACAAAATCGCGGATATACGGATGCTTATTTGATTTCACGACCTTTTGAAAAACATGACACCCAAAGTTTAGACTTTACGATGCAGCTTGGAACACATCAGGTTAGTGGTGAAGTAACTGAGGATGGGATGTACTTTTTATGCAAATACAAAACTCTACCGAATGATGAACTGGAGGTTGTAGCACCTCTTGGTTCTAAAGTAGAGATAGTTGACAATGAGATTGGTACAACTTATGCAAAAGATGGAAGATTTTACTTGAAGCTCAAACAATTGCTTTCCCAAAAAGGAAAAGTTTGGGAGGAGGTTCATAGCGGTAATGTAAATCCTATTACTTTGCCGACTAAGTTTCCATCTTATACTTTTTTTCGTATACCAGCACATCCGGAGATGGGAACTTATCCAAAAAAATAAAAAAAGTGTATAATGATAAAATTATAAAAACAAGGAAAATAATTAAATGAAATTTGTATCTATCGTTATTGGAAGTAGAAGTGATTTTGAAGTAATGAAGTCTTGCTCAGACACACTAGAGGCGTTCGGCGTTAACTATGAACTGGTCATCTCCTCTGCTCACCGTTCACCAGAGAGAACAAAAGACTATATTCAAACTGCAGAAGCTAAAGGTGCGCAGGTATTTATTGCAGCTGCCGGCATGGCGGCACATTTAGCGGGTGTTTTATCTTCTAAAACAGTTAAGCCAATCATCGGTGTTCCTATGAGTGCTTCTGCGCTTGCGGGAATAGATGCCTTGCTTTCCACTGTTCAAATGCCAGCTGGAATGCCAGTTGCTACAGTTGCAATAGGAAAAGCTGGAGCAATCAATTCTGCTTACTTAGCAATGCAAATTTTGGCACTTGACAATGAAGAGTTATCAGTTAAGTTAAAAGAAGACCGAATAGCTAAAGCTAAAAAAGTTGAGATGGATTCTTTAGAAATAGAAACGATAATAGGCAAATAAAACTTTTTCCTAAATAAGGGTGGTATTATGAAGTGGATGAGTGATGAAGAGTATAGTGAGTTAACCGGTCTGGATATGTCAGCGATTGATGATTTGTGCGACCATGGGAAACTTACTGTAAAAGTTGAAGATGGCGTCAGATATATAGACCCTTCACGTGGAGCTGGAGAAGTAGTTCCTGCCCAATTAAGAGTACTCTCCGCTCATAATACAACTGAAATGCTGGTTCAGCCTCAGTTTATAGAAAAAACGATAGGCACTATCATAAACCTTCATGAAAAAGTTCTTGATGCAAAAGATGAGACTATTGTCTCTGTCAAAAATGAAAATACATTTCTAAGAGAAGCTCTCGCATCACTCCAAGAACTTTATGATGAAGACAGAAAAACAATAGCTACGCTCACAGAACAGTTGAGACTTTCTCAACAAGAAGTTGAATTCATGAGAAGAAAATACAAACTTATGTGGAATAAAGCGATAGAAGAACATACTAATTAATGTTTATTGAAGAAGCATGTGTTGGTTGCATCATCAATCAAAGTATGAAAGTTGCAAATGCCATTCATGCCTCAAAAGAACTTGAGTCTAAACTGACTTCAAGTGTCCAGACGATGAGTAAAAACTTTTCATTTTCTCAAACCCCGCCGGAAATTGCCTCCGATGTTTATGAAATGATGTCAGTGATTGCAAATAAAGCCGATCTTTATGATGAGGTCAAAGACCTCTCAACAAAAAAAGCCCTCTCGTTCATTCCGCTTTTAAAAGAAAAACTTCTCCTGAGTAAAGATAAACTGCTTACTGCCACAAAAATCGCAATTGCAGGAAATGTTATAGATTTAGCTGCTGAGGTAGAGTTTGATTTAGAAGAAGAACTGGATAAAATTTTTGATATGCACTTCTCTCATAATGACTTTGAAATACTGCAAAATCAGCTTTCACATGCCAAGAGTGTTCTCATAATCGGTGATAACGTAGGTGAGCATATCTTTGACTATCTGTTTATTGAAACCTTAAAAGAGTTATTTCCACATGGAGAGTATTCTTACATGGTAAGAGGCAATCCTATCATAAATGATGTGACAATGAAAGAAGCAAAATCTGCCGGATTTGATAAGCTATGCACTCTTGTAGACAGCGGAGTAAATACACCCGGTTTTACATACTATCGCGCAAATTCACATGCAAAAGAACTATTCGACAATACAGACCTGGTTATATCAAAGGGGATGGGAAATTATGAATGTTTAACTCCATCCCATAGAAACAATATATGCTTTTTACTCAAAGTAAAATGCGGTGTAGTCGCCAACTCTTTAGGCAAGGAAGTTGGAGATATAGTTTGTAAAATGGTTTAAAGAAAGGAAAATTATGCAAAAAAAAATAAAGTTATTAATCTTTATGTTCTTAATTGTAACTAGCTTGTACGGACAAAATTCAGCATTTACGACTTCTGTATCATTAGTCGGGATGAGTATGGACTATAAAGAATATGATAATAGCAGTACCCTTATAGATAGTGAAAAATCTGACTTTATGGAGCTTGGCGGAGTTGAAATAGGTTTAGGATATATGGTGTCTAAAGAGATGTCAGCATATACTCAAGTGAATATGAATTTTATGATGCTCACAGGAAGCAGCACATATAAAGGATCAGTGCTTGGAAGCGGTGATCCCTATGGAACAATAACCAGCACTACACAAAATACTATTATGGATATGGAGTTATCATATAAACGCGGGTACAGCCTTTCAAAATCTTTAGAATTAAACTATGGCTTAGGTTTTGGATACCGTTACTGGGAGCGCTCATTATCTGCTTCTCAAGTTGAGACGTATACATGGTATTCTCTTAGACCTATGATAGGAGTAGATTATGCTCTTAACAATAGAGTAAATATTGCTTTAGAGCTAGAATATCAGTACGGTATAAATCCTGTCATGGACGAATCTACTTATGGTGAATTTACATTAGGCGGAGCAGATATTATTGAACTTTCCTTGCCGATAAGCTATAAGTATAATGAAAAGTTAGACATGTTTTTTGAGTATGTATATCAGAAGCAGACAATTGAAAAATCAAATGTAGTTAGCGGATATATTGAACCAGACAGCATTGCAAATAACCAATATCTAAAATTGGGAATGAGATTTAAGTTTTAGACATCCACATCTAAGATATAATTTCGCAATTATTTAGCTTTAGTCGCCTCAGCGGCGTAAGCGAAGATAAAGGGACGTGTTCCTTTATCGGACTAACCAAGTGAAGGATTCCCTTCATTTTATAAAATAAAATTAAGGTAAACTATATGATAACTTTTAGCGAGATGTTACTAAAACTGCAAGAATTTTGGATGAAACAAGGGTGCAATATTGTACAGCCTTATGACATCCCAGCCGGAGCCGGAACTTTTCATCCGGCCACTTTTCTTCGCTCACTAGACTCTACCCCATGGTCGGTTGCTTATGTAGCTCCGTCTCGTCGTCCAACAGACGGAAGATATGGAGAAAATCCAAACAGACTTGGAAGTTACTATCAGTTTCAAGCGATTATAAAACCATCCCCTGACAACATTCAAGAGCTTTATCTGAAATCATTAGAATATCTTGGGCTTGATGTATCTCAACATGACATCCGTTTCATAGAAGACAACTGGGAATCTCCGACGCTTGGCGCATGGGGACTTGGCTGGGAAGTTTGGTTAAATGGCATGGAAGTAACTCAGTTTACATATTTTCAGCAAGTCGGCGGGATAGAGTGCAAACCAGTAACTGCTGAAATCACTTACGGAACCGAAAGACTTGCGATGTACCTTCAAGGTGTTGACAACGTTTTTGATATCGTTTGGAATGAAAGCGCTCATGGAAAGACTTACTACAAAGATGTGCATAAAGAAAGTGAAATAGAGTTTTCAAAATACAATTTTGAAGTTGCAGATGTTGATATGCTATTTGCTGAATTTGAAGCGAAAAGTAATGAATGTTTAAAAACTTTAGAAGCCGGATTGCCTCTTCCTGCTTATGATTTATGTATGATGGCGGCAAATACTTTTAATGTATTGGATGCTAGAAAAGCAATCTCTCAAACGGAGAGACAAAACTATATTTTAAAAATCCGTGAACTCTCCCGTGGATGTGCAGAACTTTATAAAGCACAAGAACCCGAGAGAATAAAAAGAGTAAACGCTTAGTTTTATTGCATTTTGCCATCTTTTGGCAAAGAATTTAA
>CALCGG010000167.1 GCA_937900945.1 uncultured Sulfurimonas sp.
GATGTATTTAAAATCAGGTTTACACTGCTGAATTCACAGCATTTTTGCAGTACCTCTAACTCAAAATTTGTCAGATGACCCTCTGCATGTATCTCAATATTTTTATTTAATTTTGCATACTCTTCATTGAAACGGTAAAGTTTTGGCAGAAATATTCTATCAAGTATTTTTCGTTCATTACAAAGCTTCTCATATCTTGCATATAGCTCTTGAAGTATCGTTATATGCTCTTCATACTCGGCATATATATCTGAAGTATCGAGATTAGCTATGTCGTACAGCTCTGCACTTAACTCTTCAAAAAACTTAAATATATAGGTAGAGTTTTTTGTAAAGGTAAAGAAGTTTCTTTGGATTTGCAGATTTTCAAACGCTTTAAAATCAGATGCTTCCAAAAGCAGTAAAACTCGGCTGTCTTCGTCTGGGGTTTTAAAATTTTTGACTATGCAAAGCTTGCTGATAAAGTCTGACATCGTTATGTAATTTGGTAAAAAAAGTGTGGCAGTTTGGATTTGGAGTTGCTCATGCCTTATAGCACGAGCGGAGGGTAAGACAATTGTTTGTTTGTTCATAATTTTTTACGGACTTCTTGCGAAGTAAAAAACATCATTAAAACTCAAACGCCTCTTTAGCTCTTGTGTCAGCTTTTAAATTGTAAAATCTTTGCAATTTATCAACATTTACTTTTGCCATAACATCCCATCTGCCATTTTTAGCTAATTGGATAGTTTTAAAAGTATAAATGCCATTTTCTATAGATGGGTTATCTAATTCTACATTTAAAGAGCTGTCATCAGGTCTTGAAACTACAACTTTTATTTGGGCATTATCAACAGGCTTTGAATTTTTATCTAAAACTTTGTATTTTATAGTTGTAGCATCAAGACTCAATCCATCTGTGATATATTGGATGCTGTATTTACTATCAAAAGTCATTCTATCTTTGATGATGTCGTTTGCTCTTGCATCGGCATCTTGATAACTTGTCATATATATATCACTATTTTGAATAGAAGCCTTTTGTGTGATAACGACAGTCGCAACACAGAAACTAAATACTAAAGCTATTGATAACCCTATCGCATATGGCCAAATTTTTCCGCTACTCATCTTTATGTTTTCTCCTGTATAGTACTCTTCTTGTATACGCAAATATACCATAAAATACTACACCATAAAATAACAGCTTAACAACAAAAACAGCATTTTTGTTTGCATTACCCAGCCCATTTTCTAAAACTACATTCTTACTCTCAGCGATTTGATCTGCTATATCACCATATCCGTTAAACATAGAACCTGAGTATTTGCCAAGCAATTCTCCAGGTTTAGCTTTTTCTGCTAACAATGGAATAATAGTCCCGCCGTAATCACCAATAGTTTCTATAAAACTTTCTATACTGTCACTATAAAACAGTGCCATAATAAAAGATTGGACAGGTGATGCTACAGGGCTTAATACCTGCTTTTTATTAAAATACTTGTATAAAGATACATCACTTGCCAAAATATCAACTTTTGAATCCAGTTCGCTAAATGTCAATAAAATGGTTGGTTCATTAAAGTTTTTCATAAGATCTTTTTCATATTCGGAAATATGTTGTCCTTCTTTGAGCTCTTTAATCATAACCAATCGGAGTGATATACCAGTTTTTTCATATAACTCAGCACCTAGCTTATTAACATCTGCTCTAAACTGAGGATTATGTATTACTTCGTCTTTATATAAATATTCTGCACTTGTTTGGGCACTTAATGTTACTTGAAAAAATATTGTGAGGATGAGGGCCGCAAGCCCTCGTGAAAATTTCAATGAAATTTCCTTAACCAATATAAAGATGATTAGGTGTTAAAACCGCGTAAGCTGTGTAAAGAGCCATAATTACCAGACCCCATGAAATTAGTTTTTCCATTATTTACTCCCTTACTTTACATCAACAAGATGTTTAGCATTTTCAGTACTAATCATTTTGATTGATTGCTCATCTTTAATATCATAAAAATTAGTTGCACTTGCATTTTGAGCACCAATACCCAAAATTGTTAATACAACCAATATGCTTAGTAGCAATACAGTTGCTATTAACATACCAGTTATTCCATCAAGAGCAAATATACTTCTGTTTTCATTCATACCCGACTCCTTATTTGCTTAAGCTAGTGATATAAGCACCAACTGCTTCTTTTTGTTTAGCATTAAGTCTGTCAAACTTAGGCATTGTACCGATTGCCGCTTTTTTACCATGATTTAAAATATTCGTAACAAGCGCTGGAGTAAACTGTGCTACGTTAGGAGCAACATATTCCATGCCTTTACCATCTTCACCATGACAAGAAGCACAAGTACCGGCAAAAACATCAGCGCCAGCGCCAGTCATACCATTTGCAACATAAGCAGAAACAGCATCAATCTCAGCATCAGTGATTAAAGCGCCAGAATTGCCGTTAAAGAGACCATTACGATCTGGCATTGGCATTTCCATACCCATCAATCCATTGTTTGAACCATTAAGAATTGTATATTTAACAGATTTTACTTCAATTCTTTTGTTAAGATTTGCAGCTTTACCATCAATACCATCAGCTGTTAAACCATGACAAACTTTACACTCTGCCAAGAAAACTGATTCACCCATTTCTACCAGTCTATCGCCGGTAATTGAACCATATTGAGCTGTAAACTTAGCGTCATGAGCCCTAACATCTTCATTGTATTCACCAATTTGTGAATATGCATTTACCGGATATCCTATAGTAAAATACCACATACCCCAAATCATTGTCAGGAAGAACATAATAGCCCAACCCATCGGCAATTCGTTTAGGTATTCACCTATACCATCCCATTTCTCTGCAGCCAACTGACCATCAGCTGTATCAGTTTGCATTTGACGAACATATTTAATAACTACAAATACTGAAATTAGTACAAGAGCTATTGCACCAGCAATAGCCAATTGATTTACGATATCACTCAAGCCATGCTTGAAGTCGAATGACATGTAAGTAAATCCTAACATTGCAGCTGTAAAAATAATTCCCCAAAGATAAATCTTATTCATATATCTCTCCTATTTCTTTTTATGCTCAGATCTAGCTGATACCGGAGTATCAGTTATATCGTCCCTTAATGCCATATTGCTATACTCTTCATAGTCTTTGCCACTCGCATCTTTCTTCTTTGTGTATAGATGATAAGCATACCCATAAGATATAAATACCAGCACGACCATAGCGCCAACATAGCCATAAGCCTGAAGTTCAGCAATACTCATTATAATCCTCTACTATTTAAGACTGTTCAAATATGCTATAAGCGCTACAATCTCAGGAATTTTTCCTGCTGCCACAGCATCTTTAACATCTTGACCTTTCATATCAGCTGCAATTACTTTTGCTTCAGCTAATGCCATTGCATTTGCTTCTGCAACATTACTACCCATTTTAACAGTTACAGTTGACCCATCTTTCATAGGAACCGGTTTGTTGTATGGAGTAGAAAATACTTTAGCAACTGTTAATTGTTCTGCATAAGCAGTGTCAATATCAGCTTTATTTGTAAACATCCAACGGTATGCCGGCATAATTGAGCCAGGAACAACACCTGCAGGATCTTTCATATGATTTTCATGCCAGTCAGTTGTACGGTAGTTACCTACACGCATTAAGTCTGGACCGGTTCTTTTTGAACCCCAAAGAAATGGACGATCATAAGCATACTCACCACTTAAAGAGTAATGACCATAACGGTCAGTTTCAGATTTAAATGGACGAATTAATTGTGAATGACAAGCATTACAACTATTTTTTATATAAACATGACGACCCGCCAACTCTAATGTAGAGTAAGGAGCAGTACCGATTACAGGACGAGAAGCTTGTACAAAATTTGGAACTATTTCAACTAAACCTGCAAAAGCAATTACCAAGAACACACCTACCGCAAAAAAGAACGGATGTTTTTCTAACCAATGAAACATATTATCTCCTTTTCTTTATGCGCCCATAGGCGATGCATTTTGAAGCTCATACTCTTCAACAGGACGAGCTGACATAGTTTTGTATATATTATATGCAAACATAATAAAACCAACTAAGTATAATAAACCACCTACAGCACGAATTGTATAATAAGGATGAAGAACAGTTACTGTATCGATAAATGAGTAAGCTAAGTTACCAAATTCATCGTGAGCACGCCACATCATACCTTGAGTAATACCCGCAATCCACATAGAAGTGAAGTATAAAACAACACCTAAAGTTTGAATCCAGAATTGTGTTGCCATTAATGACTTAGAATATAACTCTCTTTTAAATACACGAGGAGCCATATGATAAAGTGCAGCCATAATCATAAATCCAACCCAACCAAGAGTTCCATCATGAACGTGACCAACAATCCAGTCAGTAAAGTGAGCAATAGCATTAACAGATTTAATAGCTTGGATAGGACCTTCTAATGTTGAGAACATATAGAATGTAGAACCTAGAACCATAAATTTTATCAATGGAGATGATGCAACTTGTTGCCACTCACCCTTCATTGTTAAAAGCATATTGATAGCTGAACCCCATGATGGTAAAATAAGGATTACTGAAAAAATTGAACCCATAGTTTGAACCCAATCAGGAACAGTTGAATAAATAAGGTGGTGACCGCCAGCCCATAAATAAACAAACATCAAACCCCAAAATGAAAGTAAAGATAATTTATAAGAGTAAATTGCCTGACCTGATTCTTTTGGTAAGAAATAGTAAATCATAGCAACAATTGGCACTGTAAATACGAATGCAACAGCATTGTGACCATACCACCATTGAACAAGGGCATCATTTGTACCTGAATACATTGAAACAGAGTGCATTATACTACCAACTCCACCGGAAGCGAAATATGTAGGCACTTCCATATTGTTAAATAAATAAAGCATAGCAACACCTAGGAAACCTGCTATAAAATACCACACAGAGATATAAAGTGATTTTTCACGACGAATGCCTATAAGACCGAAAATGCTTATACCGAATAAAACCCATATAATAACTATGGCGATATCTATTGGCCACTCAAATTCAGCATACTCTTTTGAAGTAGTGATACCCATGAAAAGTGATACAACAATAGCAACAACGCCTACTGCATATAACCAAAACATTAACTTTCCAATAAACATTAGAAACTTAGACTCTGCCATCGATACCTTAAGTACACGTTGACCAATATAAAACCAAGCAGCAAAAATACCACTTAAAGTAAACCCAAATGCAACTGAATCAGTATGCAATGGACGAAGACGACTAAAGTTAGTATATTCTGCTAAACCTTCACCTAGGATAGTGTTGACCCCTGGATATGCAAGCTGAAATGCCAAAATTACACCGATGAGCATACCAACAATTCCTAATACAATTGTCATGAACATAAACATCTTTGTAACCGTATAGTCGTACTCTAATGGACGATTCTCCATATATAGCCTCCTTAAAAATTCAAAGTAATTACTTCTAATTAATTTAAAATAAACTTATTAGATTAATTAACATTGCTATCTTAACAGCATAATGGTTTAAGTTGTCTTAATTAGTGACTAATTAGTGACAAATACAAAACATTATTATCTTTTTGTTTACTTTTGGAATTATAGGAGATTTTAAAAAGAGGTTTTTGAAGTTTTTTGACAAGTGATGCTATTTTAAGCATCACTTCTTTTAATTAATGACAAAAATTCATTAAAAATATATCTACTCTCTTTTGGTCCTGGACTTGACTCCGGATGGTGCTGAACAGAAAAAATCGGGGTGTCTTTGTACTTTAACCCTTCTATAGTATTATCAAAAAGATTTGTATGTGTCACTTCTGCAATTTCCACTATATTGTCAGGTACATTATAATTATGATTTTGGGCTGTGATTTCAACCAAACCTGTTTTAGCATTTTTTACCGGATGGTTTCCGCCATGATGACCAAATTTCAGTTTATATGTATCATATCCATGTGAGATTGAAAGAAGTTGATGTCCTAGACATATCCCAAACATAGGAATTTTTGCATTAATAAGTTTTTTAATCTGTTCCTGCTCTTTTTTTAGAACCAATGGGTCACCTGGTCCGTTTGAAAGAAATACACCATCTATATCTCTGGATTTATAGCGCTCAATCAAATCATCAGCATTAAAATCATTTGGGATAACTTCAACATCCATTTTAGCTTGAACCATCTCATTTAAGATATTTCTTTTTACGCCAAAATCTAACACAACTACCTTAGCTTCGCTACTAGGAGCATCATCATATTTAAACTCACCTTGACTGTATGTTCCGGAGGTATGCTTGTAAGCCTTTTTTGTACTAACCTGCTCTATATAGTTGACATCTTCAATACGAGGAGAATTTTCTAAAATCTTTTTAAGTTCCTCTTTATCGCTTATTTTTGTTGAAGCTACCATCATCATAGCACCTTCAGTTCTTATCATCTTTGTTAAATATCTTGTATCGATGTCACAAATACCTATGATGTTATTTTTAACTAAAAAAGACTCAAGAGAATTTTCAGCTCTAAAGTTTGAGTATCTAGCCTGATACTTTCTTACTATCATCCCTTTGGCATGTGCAGTCGAGCTTTCCATGTCTTGTTCATTCACTCCGACATTACCAATCTCCGGCATAGTAAAAGTTACAAACTGACCTGCATACGAAGGATCTGACATTATCTCCTGATAACCGCTCATTGAAGTATTGAAAACAATTTCTCCAACACTTGTATTATCTGCGCCAAAACTATTAGCTTCTATAAATGTCCCGTTTTCAAGATAAATCCAAATTTTTCTCATCTTAGATTCCACTATTCCATACCTCTTTTCATAAGTTCTTCTCTATAAAGTTTTTCGTGTAAAATATCAAATTCATCAGTTCCGGGGATATATCTTTTTTTATAAGTTCTTATTTTATTCATCACCGCATCTTCTATTTCAGAGCTGTCTGCTATGAAAGATGTTATTGCATTGTATATAATATTTTTAATTCTATTTTCCGTTACTTCAAAGTGAATCAAATCTTCCTCATAAAGTTCATCCAATATTTTATGAGAAATATCTGAATATCTTTCTTCATAATTAAGTATCACACCAAATTCCGGAGCCAGTTTCTTTTTAATCATAAAAAACAGTTGTCTCTCATCAACCAGCATAAAATCTATCTCTTCTTCATTTTCTTCACATATTTGATCAGCTTTATCTTCTAGGGCCATCTCTTTTTTGACATTGTCTATTAAGATTTTTTCTGCTTCATGAGCCACTGGTTCAAGCCCTTTAGTCATCGTAACAACACCACTCTTGTTTAAATCAATTGCAACTTTACTAGCTATATGTGGTATAGATTTTAGTGATATTTTCATAGTGGACCCTACTTGTGAAATAAATTTTGGTATTTTACAATATGTAAGGTAAAGATATGATTAGAGCGAAATAGTTTTATCTATTTAGATAAAATAAGTGTTAATTCTGAGGCTTTTTTTGGATCCATTTTTGTGAGTATCTGCCCCACAGTTTTTGGCTTTAATGACTGTAAGATTAAAGCCGCTTCTGATGTGTTCATTCCCGAAAGTATACTCGAGGCAGCTGCCGCTTTCATTTTTGCAAACGTTTGGGCTATTTTATTCATTTTAATATCTTTAAGTTCTTTCAAAACTTCTTCATTTTTAGCTAGCATTTTTTTAACAGATTCCTCTTTTTGAGAAATTTCCGCCAGTTTATTATCTACAACTTCTTGCTCTTGTGATAATTTTGTCTCTTTTTTTCTAAGTAAATCTTCTGTAGCTGTTTTTAGTGCACTTAATGCCTGCTTTTGTTCATCTATTCTTTCAAGTTCGACTAAAAGTTCACTTTTTCTTTCTTTAAATATTTCAGTACATTCAAAAAGTTTGTCACTCGTTTGTAAAGCAGATAAAGATGTTGTAAAGAGTATTAGAAACGCTAGTTTTATTACATGTAAGCTGATTTGCATCTATTTATCCTTTCGACCGTATGTCATTAAAGCAACTTCGTCCAGCTGTTTAGCTTCTTCTATTTTTCTTTTTTTGATGATTTTTTTAATCTCTTCAAGCTCTAAATACTTAAATTTTTCAAATTCAATCATATCTCGTTTTAGTTGTTCTCTTGCTGATTCGACTTGTTTTTTAGCAAAATTTACCCACTCAGCATTATGTGTTATTAAACTTCTTTGTGAACTAAGAAGAGTTCTTTGAGCAAGCAAGTCTGAGATATGCCCTTTTAATGGAGAATCTATGTCTTTGAGAGAATTATATGAAAGTTCAAGTGCAATGCTTGCACTGTTTAAGTCAGCATTTGCTCTTTGGACGACTCGTTCACTTTTATCCATTGTGCTTTTTTTCAAAGTAACCAATGAGCTAAAACGAGTCTTCATTTGTAAATCCTAAAGAATTATTGTGTCATCTCTCTCTGGAGAAGTAGATATGATACCTACTTTTGTTTTTGTAATCTCTTCAATAGCCAAAACATAATCTCTTGCCTCTTTTGGAAGCTCCGCGAGGGTTCTGGCTCCAACAGAGTTATCCCAACCTTTAAATGACTTGTAAATTGGTTTTACCTCATCTAAATTTGCCGGGATATAGTCTATCTGTTCCCCGTTAAGCTCATAAGCGATACAAACTTTAACTTCATCAAATCCATCAAGAACATCAAGTTTCATAAGAGCCAATTCATCACAGCCGTTTAAGCGGCTTGCATACTTTGTTGCAATCGCATCAAACCAACCACATCTTCTCGCACGACCCGTTGTTGTTCCAAACTCATGTCCTTGCTTGCCAAGTCTAGCTCCAGCTTCACCTAAATCTTCACTAGGAAACGGTCCGTTACCGACACGGGTACAGTAAGCTTTCACGATTCCTGTCACTTTTCCTATATCTTTAGGGTTAATCCCAAGACCCGTACATGCACCGGCACTTACGGTTGCTGATGAAGTCACATAAGGATAAGTTCCGTGATCGATGTCAAGCATAGTTCCCTGAGCGCCCTCTAAAAGAATTTTTTTATCTGCATCCAATGCATTCCAAATCATCTGAGTAGTATCTGTAATAAATGGAGCAAGTTTAGCTTTGTAACCTTCTAGCTCAGCTAAAAGTTCATCTTCTTTAGGTGTAGCAATTTCGAGGATATCAAAGATGTCTCTATTTTGTGCAAAATATCCTAAAATTGAAGCACATAGTTTTGCAGGGTTTAAAAGTTCTCCAACCCTAAATCCGACACGATTAATTTTATCAGAATAAGCAGGTCCGATTCCTTTGCCT
Organism: uncultured Sulfurimonas sp.; assembly: GCA_937900945.1. Taxonomy (GTDB): domain Bacteria; phylum Campylobacterota; class Campylobacteria; order Campylobacterales; family Sulfurimonadaceae; genus Sulfurimonas. The sequence goes on from CALCGG010000167.1 coordinate 9,308, forward strand.
GTTGTACCGATAGCTTTATCGCCCTTGAGTTTTTCACGAGCCTGATCTATTAATGAATGGTAAGGAAGATTTAAATGTGCTTTATCAGAGATAAAAAGACGACCTTCCAAGCCTTCAAACTGGACCATCTCTTTTATGATTGACTCAGGAGAAAGAACAACACCATTGCCAACTACATTGATTGCCTTAGGATTTAAAACACCTGAAGGGATAAGGTGAAGTGCAAACTTTACACCATCCACCCAGATAGTATGACCCGCATTATGACCGCCTTGGCTTCTACAAACCATGTCATACTCTTGTGCCAATCTATCAACAATCTTTCCCTTTCCTTCATCTCCCCACTGGATACCTACAATTAAATCTGCTTTCATATTTTCCCTTTTTTCTATAATTATTTAGTTGGTTAACGTTTCACATAAGATATCTGTATATATGGCAAAGCCCACTGAAGTCAATTCTTCATTTTTATATCTTCCGCCGCTTGCAAATACTTCATTTTTATCTATTGCTCTGAAAAACAGCTCATCATAGTAGAGCATTTCTGCATAGTACATAGGAGCTAACACGGTATCAGTATATGACATCTCAGAACATAAATCTTTCATCTTTTGAAGTTCTGTTTTTATTTCATCTGGAACCATATCTAAAAGTTCTTCAACTTGTTCTACATGTTGAAGGTAAACAAGTTTCTCCAGCCAATCCACTTTAAGATTTAAAAACTTTTCTATGTTTATATGACGAAAGTCATCAAGTGTCAACACATCAAACATGGCTGTTAATATATGAGGTATTCTCATATTTGAGATTTGAATCAATGGTTTAAGTTCAAGTTTTTCAAAAATCTTTACCGATAGATTTAAAACTGATGAAAGTTTTTCCTCTCCCATAAACTCAACACCGACTTGATACTGCTCATTTGAAGGGTAGCGAAAAACCGGCTGAATATAAAACCATTTTTTATGTTCTGTATTGCGCCCCAATCTTTTGTCGATGATTCTAACAACATCTATCGTAGAATCTGCTCTTAGACTCATGTTATTATTTTTAGAATCATTAATTCTGATTAGCTCTTTTTCGTTCGCGATACTAAGATGTTGATGATAAGAAAATATCGGCGTAACAATCTCTTCAAAGCCTTCAGCATACAAAATATCGCTGGCAACTTTTTCTATCTCTCGTTTAACCTTAGCGGATTTACCGAAGTATAATTTTGTGCCATTTGGGATCTCATGCTCAAGTATCATTTATATTCCAGCCTTAATTTGTTTACATGTAAGCGTTTGTTCAAGTATCATTTATATTCCAAAAAGTATTTCATTAAATACTCTGTTAGCACGACCGTCATACGCTCTTCGACCAAGCTTACTAAGTACCATTTCAACCGCATTTACAACCCAAGCCATCTCATAATCTTGGATTAAACCCATCTGATTTATACGAAATATTTTACCGTTGAGATGGTCTTGTCCACCAGCCACATTAACACTAAACTCATTTTTAAGCATTTTTCTTATGTTTGAAGCATCTTCATCGTCAATAGTTGTCATAGATTTTGCCGGAGTTTTTGGATATACATGTAAGCCTATTGCTTCAAGTGCAGATTGAACAGCATTTGCACGAACTTCAGTTTTTGCATAAAGCTTTTCTATCCCGCCATCTTTTTCTATAGTCTCAAGAACTTCTAACAAACCGATAATCAGCGTAGTAGCCGCTGTCCATGCTGTTGTATTTTTTCTTTGGGATTTTATCTCAGTAGCCAGATTAAAATAGTACCCTTTTCCTTTGCCTATTTTTTCTATCGCTTTGTTACCAAGACCTAAAATAGCAAGTCCGGGAGGCAGCATAAGCGCTTTTTGACTTCCGGCGATAAGGCAGTCTATGTTTGTTATATCAATCTTTTCTACACCGACAGCCGTAATGCCATCGGCAATAATCATAATATTAGGATTTATCGCTTTCACAGCCTTGGCAATCTCTTCAACAGGATGACGAAGTCCACCGGCTGATTCGCTGATTTGCACTGCGATAGCATCAATGTCACTGTTGTTTTTCACTGCTTCAATTACTTCTTCTACACTTACAGGAGTATTCCACTCATTTTTTATCTCAACATTCTTCAAGCCATTAGCAAGAGCAATTTTCCCAAATCTCTCACCAAATTTTCCAGAGTTAACATTTAAAAGAGTGTTGTGGCATAAGTTTATAACAGCCGCTTCCATAGCACCTGTTCCACTTGATGAAAGCATGACCACTTCATCTGTATTAAAAAGCTTAAAAAGATGTTTTCTGGTTTTTTCAAAAATTGCTTCAAATTCTGGTGTACGATGGTGCATTGTTTCATCTGACATAGCATTACGGACATTTTGAGGTACCGGAGTAGGTCCAGGCGTGAAAAGTAACATTATATGATTCCTATCATGATTAATATGTTTTAAAAGCAAGCATTATATCGAAATAACTTAAATTATCTCTTTTGTGTGTTAAAATAGCCATCTCATTTTAGGAGTTTATATGACTATTTTCGACTCAATTATTCTAGGTATTATCGAAGGTTTTACCGAATTTCTACCTATTTCATCTACCGGTCATCTCATCGTTGCAAGCCATTTTTTAGGGATAGACCAAAACAGTGTTACCAAAGCATATGAAGTTATCATACAGTTTGCTGCCATTTTAGCAGTTGTATTTAATTACAAAGACAAATTTACTCTTAAAAAAATAGACTTATGGACTAAAGTTTTTCTAGCATTCCTTCCTATCGGCATAGTAGGATTTATTTTTTCACACCAAATCAAAGAGCTTTTCAGTATACAAATAGTTGCCATTATGTTTATAGTTGGAGGAATTATCTTTTTAATAGTTGAGAAATTTTTTATTCCGAATGAGACATATTTAATCGATGATGTCGAACAAGTTACATTTAAACAGTCTCTTATTATAGGACTAGCCCAAGTTTTTGCACTCATTCCGGGAACAAGCAGAGCCGGTTCAACCATTATAGGAGCATTACTTGTAGGTCTTAGCAGAAAAGCAAGTGCAGAGTTTAGCTTTTTGCTAGCTTTTCCTGTCATGAGTGCTGTAACTGCCTATGATTTATTAAAACATTATCATGAGTTTAGTGATGCAAATCTTTTAACTTTAGCTGTTGGATTTGTTGTTTCTTTTATTGTAGCCTATCTCACTATAAAACTTTTTTTAGCTTTTTTAGAAAAATTTACCTTTGTATCTTTTGGTATTTATAGAATACTGTTTGGGGTGGCACTGCTAATAATTTTCTAATAATAGAATAACTATTACTTATACACTGCATATATACTATGGTTGTATACTTAGTTCTATACTTTTTTCACTTGATAGTTTTTTATAGGTAATGACAGCCTTGACTCTATACTCACCAGATACGGGAACAGGATCCATATGGACATTAAAACTTTCACTTAGACCATTAGTAGCTTTAAGAGTGGTTGTTTCTGACGTGAAAAGCACTTCATTGTCCTGTGCGATGGTGAAGAAAAATACCACATCAAGCTTATCTTTCTTTTCAGAAACATTAATTTCGAAATCGATTTCAATATCGAATGCCTGGTTTTGCATAACGGCATTAGGCGTAGTGCTTAGGCTTGTAATCTTAAGACTAGGTGTTATGATGGCCTTAGGAGCTGTTACTGTCTGCGCTTGTGTTTTAGAAGAGTCTATGTCCGGAAAGCTTACTTCTGCAGGCTCATCATCTTTTGTTACATATACGACTTTAATATTTTCCTTTGGAACATAAGCTTTAAGTCTTGGTTGTGCTGTACACCCATTAATAAATAAAATTGTAACTAAGCTAAATAATAAGATAGAAATTAATTTCATCGCTTGTCTCTTAGTTCAAATGGAAATTCATTATCAAATCTGCACTCACCTTCGACCATCCACCAGTTTCCACCAGCCGGGTTGTAATTTGCAACGATATACTCTTCATAAGCAAACTTACCATTAGGAAATATGATAAACCCTGTCCCCGGAGTATTCTCACTCCATTTTAATAAAAGGGAATTCTCTGAAAACTGATAGGTATTGCTTCCAGTTAACAGGGCAAAAGCATCTCCCCAAAGACCGGCACTTGATAATATCATATAGTCAATGCCGCCCATTTGTTCCACACTAAATTGAGTGCCTTTGGCCACAGAAAGTGATCTGCCTGCGCCAAGACTACATTTTAAATCTGATGTAGCCACCATAACAATTGGGGTTTTTTGGATCTCTTGGGGGCTTAATCCATGTATGACTGTAGTTGAGCAAGCACTAGTTAGTAAAATTATTGCTAAACTAATTAAGAATGTAGTAGTGAGTTTCATCTTTTATCCTTTTAAATCTTTATTTGATTGTCAATTTGACACTTTTTTCATTAGAGAGTTTTCCATATTTAATGAAAGCCTTTAGCATATATTCACCAGATACGGGTACAGCATCCATATGAGCATTGAAAGTTTCACTCAGACCATTAGTCGCTTTAAGGGTAGTTGTATCTGATGTATAAAGAACTTCATTATCCTGAGTGATGGTGAAGTAAAAAAGTACATCAAGTTTCTCTTTTTGACTTGGGATATTTGCTTCAATGCTAATTTTGATATCAAAAGGTTTGTTGAGCGGAACGCTCTTTGGATCAAACTGAAGTTCTGTTATAGATAGACTTGGAGTAGTAGTCATCTTATGTTCAGACATGGGTGATTTCCCTGTTTCAATATAGGCAGTGGCTACTTCATACTCCTCTTGGTAAAACTTACGAGTAGGAGAAGATGAAGGAACTTTTATGATGATATTGGCTCTTGCATTGAGTATATTAGGGTCAAGTTTATGAGCTTTTTTAAAGATTTCAAGCGCTTGGGTCTCTCTGCCTAGGGAATGAAAAAAATAAGCAAGATGATAATAACTGTTTGAGTGTGGTTTTATTGCTATAGCCTGCTGCATTACTTCAACAGCTTCTTGTTTTTGCTTACTTAACCAATACGCTATACTTCGATTTTCTGAAGATAATTGTGTGTTTTGTAAAGCTTTGTCATAATTACCTGTAAATATATCAATGACACCAATCATGTTCCAAGATCTTTTATTATCTTGATAGAACTCAATGGCTTTTTGAAAATCTTCATAAGCAAGGGTATATTCTTGTTCTAAAAAATATATCATACCGCGCAGATCAAATAACATCGATGAAGCAAAACTTTCGGATGTGTTGGGAACGCCTAGGGCTTTAAAAATATCTGTAATTTGAGAAGATACCTTTGGGGTATATATAGCAATATCAATCTCTTTTAAAGCATCTTGAGTCTTTCCTGCATTCAAATAAGATATTGCTCTATAATAGTGGGCATCGCCTCTCGTCTTATCTAACGATATAGTGCTTGAAAAATAGTCGATGGCTAAAAGTGGCTCGCCTTTGTACAAATGTGCTATACCCAGTAGAAAATATGGTTGCGTATATTTTGGGTGTTGGACTTGCATCACGTTTGCCTCTTGTATTGCTGTATCATAGTCTTTATTTTTGATAGAGTTATAAATATTTTGATAGGGAGACTTTGTTCCATACTCACCGTTTACAGCCAACCATTTTGTAGCATTTGCTCGAACTTGTTGCATTGCTGTTAGCCCAGATGAATTACTACTACAAGAACTTAATATTAAAATTAATGATACAAATACTAAAGCCTTATATATATTGATTTTAATCATTACCTACATCCTTTACTTTTTCTCAGTGTAGATAGAGGTGGTCCGTCATTACCCAGAGACCTCCATGTATTTTGCAGTGTGACATTTGAAAGATTTGTTGCTGGTCCTTTGATAAGTTTAATTTGTGGGCCAGTCTCCCAAATTGCTGGTGGACGTTTACTAGAAGGAGTTGCAGCGATTCCTACCTTACACGGATCTGTATTATACTTTTGATTAGCTTTACGAAGAATACTTTCTTTAGTAGCCGGCGCTTTAATACTAACTAATACATCATGATACCCCTGAACTCTAAAACTTTTACCACCATAATGAGGGACGTATCCACTACCAGACACACGATAAATAATCTGCGATACTTTATTTGACGTCCTCACACCTGAACTATTACTGGAAGTACTTTGTCCTTGCCATTTCTTATCCCCAAGATTACTATTAGGTAATGGGTGTGGTTTTCTTCTGTCATTAAGGTCTTTTTGTTGCTTAATAGCTGCTACCCCATTTGATACGATATTAAACAAGTCCATTGCATTAGCTGTTTGGCTTGGCTGAGGAGAAGGTATTGAGGCTTGATATCTTCGTTCTTCATCACGTTTTGCATCGTTTTGCGTATTGATAATATTGTTTGCATTTTGCCATATAGTTTGGCTGATATTACATTGATTATTAGCGGCTTGTGCCTGAAGGGAAATGACTTCATTGACGTTGTTTGTTTGAGTAGCAGTATGCATTCTGCCTGCAATAACTTTACATAACTTATTTTTTTTTGCCTTGTTGAGAGAATTTTGAGCAGTATAAACCCACTCTACACAATCTCCCGATTTGTTAAGAACGGCTTGGGCTGCATTGAGATTCCCAGATTTATAGGCATCTCTTGCCTCTTGATAGTATGTATCGCAGTTAGATGTTTTTGTAGGGGTTCCCTTATCTATACTTGACATATTAAATATACTATTTTTCTTTGTATCTTTAGAAGTGTCCTTATCTTCTGCTTTATCAATACTAGACATATTAAAGATATTTTTTTTCTTTTTCTTTTCTTTAATTTCACCATCTAAGTATGCAGCACCACGTTCACCATACGTTAATTGAAGTGTAAATCTCCCAGGTTTAATAGCAACACCACTAACAGGGTTTCCTGATCCTCCTAGACTTAATAAATCTTGCCTTGAGTTATTCCAAGTAAAACTACCAGTTGTATAAACTGCATTTGAATTATTTGGATTGATGGCAGTGTATGTTACAGCATCTCCAACATAAAGTTTTGTTGGTCCAACAATTCTTGCTACATCATACGCATCATATGTATTTGTGTTATTAGCGCTTGAATTAGTCGATGTTATTGGAGGTGAAGTTGTTGTTGTCACAGGTAATGTTGGGGCTACAACAGGGGGAGTAGTTTTCTTAGCGCATGTACCAAGTAGATGTTTATTGTCTTGAAGAATGAGCAGTGCATTAAAATGAAGTCCTTCCGCTTCTTTTACTTTCTGGATTGATGGTTTAATGGAGATACATTGTATAGAAGTATCTTGTTTTTTTGGGAGATTTTTAAGAGCATCACTATCATGCAAGTTTCTTTGTTCTAAAGACGTAATTTCCTTTTTTGATATATGCTTAGCATTATTTATAGCATTTACTTTTGTAATGAGTGTGTCGAATATCTGTATTTCTTTAGGATACTGAATATAATTTTGTTTTGTAGCGATGATCTCTTTTTTGAGTTGAATTAGCTCTACAGCTAATTTCTGTGGGATATTCGTTCCCATAGTCTTTATGCAAGCAGCATCTTCTTTCACAAGTGCATAGTACTTTGACTCTCTCTCGGCTTTTGATTCTCGTTCTTTTAGCTTACTGTTGACATCATTTATTGCATCTAATATTCCTGCTAAAGATATAAGTGAACTCTTAGCATTTAGCAAAGCTAAATCAATCTCAGCAAAGTACCTTTGTCCCACATTATAATTACTTTTAATGAAGGCTTCGTCTGCAGCGGTTTTACAAGTTGAGAAATTATTCTTGGCAACGTTTACATTCTTTTGGACAAGACTCTCTCCTGCTTTGACTATGGCATAAAAACGAATGATACTTGCTTCTGTCTCTTTAGCTTTTATACACTGAATATCCGCACCATCTATTAGTCCTTTAAATGCTGCGTGCTCAATATTCTGTAAATATTTTCTAATAGTAACTATCTTTTTTTGATTTGTATCTTTGCTATCAAAACATCCGTTTAACTCTTTACTCTTTTGGCTGAGTGTATCGAGTCTTGCTTGATAACGTTCAAAAAGTATCTTAATAATATAGAGATCATTATCTTTTGTATCTTTTATACGTTTATCTTTTCTCTTTTGAGCATCTTTTTTGATTCTTGCTATTAGCTTTTTTTCCTCTATTAAAATAGCTATTAGCTTTTCATTGTCTCCAGTTTCAAGGGCCGTTCCCATCGCCTGTAGCTTGTCTCTATTAAGTTCTAGTATTTCTCTTGGGGTTTTGCCACTTGGTGCATCTATGGTATGCACATATTCCAGTTTTCTTTTGATATGATCTCCTAGACCACGTTTTATTAATTCTGGAGAGTTAGTTGCAAGATCATTGATTAGACTTATTGGAGGTGGTATAAGCTCTGAAACAGCGGCATTGGCTACAGTTGTTACATACTCTTTATACGAATCGAGCAATGAAGAAGCAAATGTATTTGTCGTTAATATAAAGAAAAACATGAAAAATAAAATCTTTTTTATCGGTCGAAATATGTATAATAAAGTCATGACAATATCCTTAACTTAATTATAATACAATAACATTTAAAGTCAATAAATGTTTTATTCATATCTTAAGTATATGAATTTGGCACTTTATAGTGAAATATTTTAATCCTACTTTTGCAAGAAGTCCAATAAAGAGACGAGTAAGATGTCTCATCATTTTTAACCTGATAATTCCCAGGATGGAATTTAAAGAGTTTTTAGAATATTTTTAGCAAGAGACAATGCTTTTGAGCGATGCGATAATTCTTTCTTAATTGCATCATCTAATTCACCCAAAGTTTTATCGTATCCATCTGGGATAAACATGGGGTCATATCCAAATCCGCCTTTTCCTTTTGCTTCTGTTATGGCATGTCCATACATCCAGCCATGAACGCTAAACTCAGCTTTGCTTGTTACTATGGCTATTGCTGCGGTGTAATGTGCAGGAGATGAAGTTGCATCTTTATTTTTTATGTCATCTATTAACTTATATAGGTTGTCTTTGTCACTTGCATCTGCACCCGCATATCTTGCACTGTAAATCCCAGGTGCGCCATCAAGTATATCAACACTTATTCCACTGTCATCGGCTATAACAATTATATTTTCATCATTTAAAGCATTAAATACCGCTCTCGCTTTTATGAGTGCATTTTCTTTAAAAGTGTCACCATCTTCAACTATCTCAAACTCTTCCATAAGCTCACTATAGGGTATCACTTCATAATCTTGATAAAGTCCCTTAATCTCCCTTACCTTTCCTTTGTTTGATGTTGCCAAAACTAATTTCAAATAATTTCCTTCAATTTAATATGACATTATAGCCATTATCTCAATCTACTTCTTCTGAAAACTTTTTTCTATTTTATTGAGTTCAATAACACCTGGACTTGGAAGTTGTATATTCGTTTTTTGAACAGCATCAGTAACCCACTGAGGGTAAATCCTGAAATTTAATTTTACAACTACACTTAGAGGGTATTTTAACTCTTCACTTCCTTGTATGTCGTAACTTTCAACCCTTCTCTCTCCTGCCGGAATCCTTGTATCACTTAAAAGCGTTTCATATCTCCAAAACAACAACCCTACTGGTTTGCCATCTTTATCACCAAATACTTTCATAAAAGGTCTTGCATCTTCACCCAAGTTTCCATCATCTTTTAGCTTTCCGCTGCTCAGCACAACTTTACCATCGCTATCTTTGAGAGTAATATCTAGCCATAATTCTCTAAAATCTGCTACTCCTGTGGGCAAATGGTGCCCTGCACCGACATTTTTAACGCCTACTAGAAGTTGATTATCTTTCATCTCTACATCAAGTTTGGCTGATGTTCTAAGGAGTTGAACTGTTTGTTCCTCATGCTCTTTGCTTTTAAGTCCGGATAAGAAATGATTAGAGCCTGAAAAATAGTGAACTTTCACATCTTTTTTAATCTTTCCGCCATCAGTAGAGGTTCCTCTGAGTGGAGCAAATTTGCCATCTTTTAAATATGTCATGTGACAGTCAATACAATCTTTATGTTCTTCAGGGTTTTTTGGATCATTATAGGGTGATTTTTCCCACTCTTTAAAAGTTGAGACAACTTTCTTTCCTGTTAGCGGTGAAGTTTCATCATGGCATGAAGCACAATAACTGCTTTTTTTATAGAGCTCATTTGAGTAACTTTTTTTATGAATATCTGGATTTGAATTAATAAATTTCTCTCCCAACCATTGACCTACATTAGATTTACTATCTTCAAACACATATCTTTCACGATTTCTCAAATCCAAGGTATAAGAAGCGTCTCCTTTACTTTCAGCTTTAGTAATTCTATGACAAGTCACACATGCAACTCCTTCTTCTAGCCTTGGCTTTTCATGAGTTTTAAAATCATCCACTAGAGTTTTGGCTCCTTTTTCAAAAAGAGAATTACTCATGAGGTTTTCATCCATTCTGTGACCTGTTTTTTTCTGACCTGTTGTAACTGCACTTGGATTATGACAACTCATACACCACTCTCTAAAGTCATCTCCCTCTACTTCTCCTGCCAAGCCTTCCATAACCATATAGTAAGGATTTGATTCTACTAAATTTTTATGATTGGAATCTGCCCATTGGTTAAAAATTTCACTATGGCAAGATTTACATTTTGCTGAATTTGTCCAATCCTGTTCATGATACTTACTCAGATTGCCTTCAATTTTTAGTGAACTAAGCTTAGTTTCACCTGCTTGCATTGGTGAAGAGTTAAAAATAGTTAATGCGAGTAGAATCGGAACGAGATAATACATTTTAGGTTTTCTGGTATGAAAAAAGAGGAGAAACAATAATAAGAATGAACCATACAGATGAATATAAAAAGAGTAACTTCCATATGTATCTCCACCGCGATTTCCTACTAAAAATAGGTAAAAACCACTAATCGTAATCAATAAAAGCACCGCCCCAAAAAACCATCCATTTTTACTCCCTCTTTTATCGATCATTACATGTTGATAAACATGGTAATTAACAAATGGAATCATTATAAAAATAGAGACAACAATAGAAACTATAATGTGGGTGGCTTGAATAATTCTAAAGTATTCCCACCTTATATCAATAACATCCCACTGCAATAATCCTGTTACAAACATCAACATCATAAATATTTTTATATATATCGCTTTCATAATTTATTGTTTATCGCTGGAATAATCAACGACATCTCCTTCAAGAGTTTTTAAGAATTCCACAATTTCATCTATTTGAGTCTCACTAAGATAAAGACCCAACTGATGTTTGCCCATAATGGCCACAACTTCTCTAATATTTGAGACAGAGCCATTATGAAAATATGGCGATGTTTTGGTTACATTTCTCAAAATTGGAATTCTAAAAAGGTGTTCATTATCTTTACCTAAATATCCGCCGATATTTTCAAAAGGAAAAACATCTGAAGAGGATATAAAGGGTGTACTAAAACCTAACGCTTCAACAATAAAAAAATCTTTAAGCGGAAATCTTTGGATAACTTGACCACCTACACTCATTCCGGTGTGGCATCCCTTACATCCAAGGTTGATAAAACTTGTAAGTCCTCTTTTTGCCTCAGGACTGATAGCACTGTTATTTCCATCTAAGAATCTATCATAAGCACCTCTTGTAAGAAGTGTACGGACATAAGCACCTATAGCTTTTGTTGTATTTTCAAAACTGACGGTATCGTTTGCACTGGCAGTTTCATCTTTAAAAGCATCATTAAACATTTTTATATACTTAGAATCTTTTTTTAATCTTGCTTCCACTTCGGCTGGCGTAATTGCCATCTTAAAAGGAGATTGCATTGATAGCCCGGCTTGCTCTTCCACGCTATTAACTTCACCGCTCCAAGTTAAATATTTTGCTAATGATGAATTTAAAATTGTTTGCGTATTTAGATGGAAAGGATGCTCTTTTCCATCTTCACCGACTGATGCCGAAAATCTCTCTGTACCGCTTTCATCTCTTAAATGACATGAAATACAATCTACTTTAGAATTGGAACTGTCGTTAAGACCATTAACAAGGGGGCTGTCATGATGTTTTTTATCTTTACTAATCACATGACATGTAGCACAGCTTATATCTCCATTTTTAGACAGGTTTGTATCAAAATAGAGCTCTTTACCCAAAGCAATTTTTTCAATTGTTAATAATTTCTCAGAATTATCTTTAATTTTTAAAAGACCGCTGTAATCTTTTGGAACAGGCAACATCCCTTTTGATAATGCCCCCTTCCTTAATTCATCGTCATTATATGTTAGCAATTTTCTATCGGGTAAAAGGTTTGGCAGCATCAATAAAATAATCATAGTAACGATAGTCCATACAGCTGCGAGAAAGATAATTCTTGGCATATCTAATCCTGTTATATAACTAACACTCACTTTGCCGCACTAAAAGCCGCCTGCAGGAGTTTCTTATATTTATCTTTAAATTTATTATTTCAACTTTAACAAATAGTTTATAAATAATAGTTGCAATATAATAGCGCTATTATAACAATCCCATCTTGATTTAAGGCATATTTATGTTCAAAAAAGTTTTACCACTCTCTCTGATTCTTTCGTTAAGATTTTTAGGTCTATTTTTAGTTTTACCTGTTCTTTCGATTTATGCACTTACTCTTGACGGTGCGACACCGCTTTTAGTTGGTATTATTGTTGGCGGTTACGCACTTACTCAAGCTATATTCCAGATTCCTTTTGGAACTTTAAGCGATAAAATAGGCAGAAAGCCTACTCTTTTATTTGGACTTATTATCTTTTTAATCGGTTCTCTTATAGCTGCAACTTCTACTGACATCTATACTTTGATGCTTGGACGTTTCCTACAAGGTGCCGGTGCAATCGGCTCAGTTATAACTGCCATGATTGCCGATTTAGTTGAAGAAGAGACTAGAGGTAAGGCTATGGCCATCATGGGCGGCTTTATCGCACTTAGTTTCGCAGTTGCTATGGCTCTTGGTCCTGTGATTGCTGCTCACTATGGAATAGATTCACTTTTTTACATTACTGCCGGTCTATCTATTTTAGCAATTTTGCTTCTTTTTACAAAAGTTCCAACACCGCCAAAAATCATTCATATCTATCATGATACTGCAAAAATTTCTGACATATTAAAAGACTCAAATCTTTTAAATATGGTGATTATAAACGCGATGCAAAAGGGTCTTATGACTATGGCATTTGTTCTTATCCCGATTATTCTTGTAGGAGATGCTTATGGTTTTGGATGGGATAAAGCTGAACTATGGAAAGTTTATGTGCCTGCTATGATAGCTGGACTTGTTGCCATGGGACCTGCTGCTGTATTTGGAGAAAAGCATAACAAGCCAAAACAGATATTTTTAATCTCAATTGTTCTTTTTGTAGGTTCATTTTTAATTATGGGATTGACAAATTCCAGTACTGTTTTTGTTATTGGTGTTGTTTTATTTTTTATAGCATTCAATATGATGGAACCCTTGGTTCAGTCAATGATTAGCAAATTTGCGAAAGTACACCAAAAAGGGGCAGCCTTAGGTGTTTCAAATTCAGTTGCTTATCTTTCTACATTTATTGGCGGAACACTGGCAGGTATCCTTTTGGGTGTTAGTGACAGAGAAACGATTGGAATATCCATAGCTGTTGTTGCTGTTTTATGGTTGCTGTGGACACTAAAGCTTCAAAACCCTGTCAAACATTCTCATTTGTTTATTCCACAAGTGGAAGTAAATATGAATAAACTAAGATTATTAGAGAGTGAACACATAGCTGAATGGTTTATAAATGACACAGAAAAATTAGTTGTAGTCAAATATAATGCGGAAAAATTAGAAGAAGCTGAGATTAAAGCTAAAATATTAAACTAAGCGCATTAACATGTAGAATAATCTCTTCACATGTGAAGAGATTATATAAGACTATTTGTTTGGAATAATGTACATGTTAAAGTATCGACCTTCAAAGCGTGGCGGTTTATCCATAGTACCTAAATCTTCAACCATAGGCCAAACTCTCAAAAGTACATCTCTTCCAGCTTCCGGATGAGCCATTTCACGACCTCTTAAAAACACACGAAACTTTACATGCTTACCTTCAGACAGAAACTCTCTCGCATGCTTTACTTTATATGCTATATCGTTTTCAGCTATTTTAACAGAGAGTTTAATTTCTTTAACATCTATTTTAGTCTGATTTTTTCTCTGCTCTTTGAGTTTTTTCTCTTCTTGGTATCTATATTTGCCGTAATCCATAATTTTGGCAACAGGAGGCTTTGCATCTGGAGCGATTAAAACTAAATCTAATCCTAACTCATTTGCTTTTTCCATAGCTTCATCCGTAGAGATAATCCCTAAAGATTCTGCTCCATCTACATTACATCTTACCTCTGTCGCGCGGATATCGTCATTCATTATGACACGGTCTTTTTTAGTCAAAAATTTACCTCATTTATTTTAGTTTGTATAAGTGACAAGAATTCTGTCTCACTTAGATTATATTGTTCTCTTGTTCTTCTATCTCTAATTGCTACAGTCTTGTTTTGAATCTCTTCATCACCTATAACAACTATCATCGGAACACGCGTTTTTTCTGCTGTTCTAATTCTCTTATTTAAAGAATCATTTTTAGAGTATATCTCTGAATCAGCACCAAAGTCGATAAGTTTATCTGATAATTCCTTAGCATAATCTTTATGTGAGTCTGCGACAGGAACAATTGCCACTTGTGTAGGAGCAATAAACATCGGAAATTCACCGGCATAATGTTCTGTAAGAATCCCGATAAATCTCTCAAACGAACCAAGTATAGCTCTATGAATCATAACAGGCTGAATTTTATCGTTATTTTCACCGTTATACTCAAGTTCAAATCTCTTAGGCAGATTAAAATCTAACTGAATTGTTCCACACTGCCACTCACGCCCGATTGCATCAGTTATCTTAATGTCAATCTTTGGACCGTAAAAAGCACCACCGCCTTCATCTATCTCGTAAGCTAAAGAGTTTTTATCCATAGCATTTTTAAGAGCCTGAGTTGATATCTCCCAAGCAGCATCGTCACCAACAGCTTTTTCAGGCTTAGTCGAAATCATCATCTTGTAGTCAAACTCAAAAGTTGACATAATCTTATCAACAAAATCGACCACTTCCATAATCTGCTCTTCAATCTGCTCTGTTGTACAAAAAATATGTGCATCATCCTGAGTAAACTCACGTACACGGAAAAGTCCATGGAGAGCGCCCGTCATCTCATGACGGTGAACAACACCATACTCAAAATATTTCAGTGGGAGATCGCGATAGGAATGTAAATCTTCTTCATATACTTTAATATGCCCGACACAGTTCATAGGCTTAACGCCGAACTCTATTTCATCGATATTTGTAAAGTACATATTTTCGCCGTAATTTTGGTAGTGACCAGATGTTTTCCATAAGTCTGAACGAAGCATCTCTGGTCCACGAACAGGCTCATAACCACGTTTGCGGTGTGCTTTAAAAAGAAGAGATTCTAATCTTGCACGCAGTCTTCCACCTGCTGGAAGCCAAATAGGAAAACCTGCTCCAACTTCTTCACGGAAAGTAAAAAGTTTCATCTCGTTACCGATTTTTCTATGATCTCTTTTTTCAGCCTCAGCCATTTGGTCTAAATATGCTTTTAGCGATTCTTTATCTGCAAATGCTATACCATATATACGAGTTAGCATCTCATTTTTAGAATCTCCGCCCAAATAAGCACCGGCAATTTTAGTAAGTTTAAAATATCTTATCAAACCGATATCTGGCAAGTGTGGCCCGCGGCATAAATCTTCAAATTCCCCCTGCTTATATATAGAAACTATATCACTTGGAATTCTTTCCATAACAGCCAGTTTTAAATGGTCGTCCTTAAACTTCTCTTTTGCCTCTGCCATTGAGATTTCATACTTTTCTATTGGATATTTTTTCTTAGCAAAAGAAAGCATCTGTTTTTCAATTGTTTTAAGGTCACCCTCGCCTACCACTTCTTTTGTTTTGAAGTCATAGTAAAAACCCTCTTTTACAGTTGGTCCAACATAAAATTCGGCATCAGGATAGAGTGATTTTATAGCTTGGGCCATAAGGTGAGCTGTTGAGTGACGAAGAACTTCTAAAGCATCAGGAGAATTGTCAAGATGAATCTGTTCACCCTCAAATCCCAACTCTTTTGCAGTTTGCAAGTCAATTATTTCACCGTTCCGTTTTATTGCAATTTCATTCAATTTAAATTTCCTATTTTTTATTTACAATTCAGTTTTTAAGACTGCGCCATTTGATGCATTTGAAACTAAAAGCTGATAGCGTTTCAGCCATTTTGATTTTACTTCATTTTTATAAGGTACATAGTGATGTTTTCGTCTCAACAACTCTTCATCATTTACATTTAACTGTAAAATATGTTTATCTACATCAAGTTCAATCTCATCGCCATCTTCGATAAGTGCAATTAAACCGCCCTCAGCAGCTTCTGGAGAAACATGCCCGATTGAAGCACCTTTTGTAGCACCGGAAAAACGACCGTCAGTTATAAGCGCAACACTCTCACCGAGTCCCATACCTTGTATAAGTGCGGTTGGAGCCAGCATCTCTTGCATACCAGGACCGCCTTTTGGACCTTCGTAACGGATAACTACAATATTACCGGCTTTTACTTTATGGCTCATTATGCCTTTAATTGCTTCTGGTTGAGAGTTAAAACAGATAGCGGTTCCCTTAAACTGTCTCATACTTGGTGCTATTCCGGCACTTTTTACAACTGCACCTTCAAGTGCAAGATTACCAAATAAAATTGAAAGTCCGCCAACCTGAGAGAAAGCGTTTTCATTTCTATGAATAATATTTTCATCTAAAATTTTTGCATCTTTTATTCTCTCACCGATAGTCTCACCGGTAACAGTCAATGCGTCAGTAATTAGTAAATTTCCACGGCGGGAAACTTCAAGCATTACGGCATTTACGCCACCGGCATCATCAATATCTTTCATATGAACTGTTGTTAATGATGGAGAAATCTTCGCTATATGTGCAACTTTTTCAGCAATCGCATTTATATTTTCTATTTTAAAATCAACATCAGCTTCTCTTGCGATTGCCAGCATGTGTAAAACTGTATTTGAACTTCCACCCATTGCCATGTCAACAACAAAGGCATTGTGAACAGCTTTTTCATTTAAAATATTTTTAAAATTATACTTGCTGTTATCTTCCATTTTTGCTAATTCAACAATTCTTTTAGCAGCTGTTTTCACCATAGCAATACGCTCAGGCGTCATCGCAAGTACTGTGCCGTTTCCAGGAAGTGCGATACCCATAGCTTCACAAAGAGTGTTCATAGAGTTTGCTGTAAACATACCAGAACAACTTCCACCACTTGGACAAGCTTCACACTCTATTTCGTAGAGTTCTTCATCACTCATTTTGCCTTCAGCATGCTGACCAACCGCCTCAAATGCAGTCGCTAAATCGATAGGTGTTCCATCTTTTTTATGTCCGGCAGGCATAGGTCCGCCTGAAACAAAAATAGTAGGAACATTTACACGAAGAGCACCCATAATCATGCCCGGAACAATTTTGTCACAGTTGGGGATACAAATCATCGCATCAAGCTGATGAGCATTCATAACAGTTTCTATAGAATCTGCGATAATTTCACGAGACGGTAAAGAGTAAAGCATACCTTCATGACCCATAGCAATCCCATCATCAACACCTATTGTGTTGAAAACAAATGGGACACCACCAGCTTCACGAATGGCTTGCTTAACTATTTCCCCATATTCATGTAAGAAAAAATGCCCCGGAATAATGTCAATATAACTGTTTGCTATCCCGATAAACGGCTTATCAAAGTCTTCATCTTTTAAACCTGTTGCTCTTAAAAGTGAGCGATGAGGGGCTTTATCAAAACCTTTTTTTATAGTATCACTTCTCATAAAAATCCTTATACCATATATTATAAATGCGATTATATCATCTTTTTAAAAAAATCTACTAAAAGCTCTTTACAAATGAAAAATAAACGGCTATAATTCCGCTCACTTAAAAACTAAGTGCGTAAAAAATTGCGGGAATAGCTCAGTGGTAGAGCACAACCTTGCCAAGGTTGGGGTCGCGAGTTCGAACCTCGTTTCCCGCTCCATTTAAAATTATAAATTGTTGATAGACACCCAATGCCCGGGTGGCGAAATCGGTAGACGCAGGGGACTTAAAATCCCCCGGTAGTAATACTGTGCCGGTTCAAGTCCGGCCTCGGGCACCATTGGTAATTGATTGACTGGTGCCATCGCCAAGTGGTAAGGCCGCAGCCTGCAAAGCTGCTATCCCCAGTTCAAATCTGGGTGGCACCTCCAATTTTATAATACCTTTTTTAAACATAACAAACGTGGATCTTTGGCAGAGTTGGTCGAACGCACCGGTCTTGAAAACCGGCGAGGGT
>CALCGG010000168.1 GCA_937900945.1 uncultured Sulfurimonas sp.
TCAATACTTGGCCACCGTGAGCATTTCATAAGTAGCCACTATTTCCATATGATGCTCATATAAGGTAAATTTCAGCTAAAGGATATTCTTCAACTATAATACACCTAAAAAAGGTGTGAAGATGAGGAAAATATCTATGAGTAAAATAAAAGAGATATTACGGTTAAAGTACCGTAACCAATTATCAAACAGACAGATTCAAACTATGACTGGAGTTTCCAGAAATAGTGTTGCCAACTATATAAAGAGTTATATAGGATTAAGCTCTTCACTCGAAAAAGTACTGGCCCTTAACGATTCAGATTTGGAACAACTTTTCCATCCCTCTAAACCATCAATGCCAAAAAAACTAAACATGATTCACCCAGATTGGAATGATGTTCATGAAGAACTGAGTAAAAAAGGTATGACAAGACTACTCTTATGGCAAGAGTGTAAAGAAAAGCAGCCATCACTCTACAGTTATAGCCAGTTTAACCGCTACTACAAGAAATTCATAAAAACTATAAATCCATCCATGAGACAAGTACACTACAGCGGAGATAAACTTTTTATCGATTATAGTGGTGTAACAATGCCAATCACCAATCAACAAACTGGTGAAGTCTCTAAGGCTCAAATATTTGTAACAGTTCTTGGTGCAAGTGGATATACATTTGTACACGCTACAGGTACCCAATCGACTAAACATTTTATAGAGTCTCATGTACAGGCATTTAGTTTCTATGGAGGAGTTCCAAATATCTTGGTACCTGATAATCTCAAAGCTGCAGTTATCTCTCATAAAAAAGGTGTTGTTCGATTAAATGATAGTTACAAAGACATGGCAACACATTATGGTGTTGCGGTAGAACCTGCAAGACCATACAGACCGCAAGATAAATCTAAAGTAGAACTCGGTGTCAAAGCAATTCAAAGATGGATACTAATGAAACTTCGACACCATACTTTTTTTAGCGTTGATGAACTAAATCAGCAGATAAACTTGCTTATTGACGGTTACAACAATAAAATCATCAGACGATTAGGAAAGAGCAGAACAGAGCTGTTTGAAACTTTAGATAAGCCACTCTTGCATCCACTTAGAGCTAACCAATACATTTTTAAAGAGTTTAAACGGGCAACCGTTGGTATAGATTATCATGTAGAATTAGATGGAAGCGGTTACTCTGTACCTTATATTCATTTAGGTAAAAAAGTAGATATGACTTACTCTTCAACATCTGTAGTAATCTCACTTGATGGAGAGACAATTGCTCACCATCCTAAACTCTTGCAAAAGTATTACGACTCTACAATGTTAGAACATATGCCAACTGAGCATCAATACCAATATGAAAAGTGGAATCCAAAAAGAATACTAAATTGGGCAAATAGCATTGGTGCAAACACAACAGCACTAATGGAATCAATCATGCAGAATCGTTCTCATCCAACAAGAGGTTATAAATCTTGTATGGCGATACTTAGCTTTTCTAAAACTTATGGAAATATTGCACTCGAAGCGGTATCTGCAGTTGCACTTGAAGTTAATAGCTACAAAGTTTCTTCTATAGAATCAATGCTAAAAACTAAAAGTTATCTACTCCATAATCAACATCAAAGTGCTAACAATTCCTATATGAATAATCATGAGAATATCAGAGGCAGTGAGTACTACTCACAACAAACAAAGAAGATTAACGAGGAAACTAATTAATGATAACACTCTCAACACTAATAGATCAGACATCACAACTCAGTCTTTCAGGCTTTAAACAATCCCTTGAGTTTCAAAGTGAAGATACAAAGTATCAGTCTCTCTCGTTTGAGGAGAGACTCTATCATCTCTTTGAAGCAGAAATAAATCAAAGACAAGACAAACGTATCAAGAGAATGCTGACTATGGCGAAACTCAAAGACTCATCGGCTTCATTAGAACAGATACAGTATCTTCCAAAAAGAAAATTAGATAAGTCTGTTGTACTCTCTTTGGCTAACTGTGAGTTTATAAATAAGTTTCAAAATATTTTACTTACGGGAGCTACGGGAACTGGGAAGAGTTTTTTAGCTCAAGCCATAGCAAGACGAGCTATTTCTCTTGGTTACTCTGCAAAATACTACAGAGTAACTGCTCTTCTTGAAGAGATTAAAATGGCAAGACTAGATGGGAGTTACACAAAAACACTTGCAAGAATATCGAAGTTTAAACTCTTACTCCTTGACGACTTCGGAGTAACACCACTTAAAGGAGATGAGATAAACGACTTGTTTGAAATCATAGAAGAGAGAACACTCAATGGTTCCATTATCATAACGGCGCAACTACCCATACAGGAATGGCATGCATATTTAGGAAATGAAACGATAGCTGATGCCATGATGGATAGACTAATTCACACTGCTCATAAAGTTGAGTTAAAGGGACCATCGATGAGAGAATTACTTGCAAACGCATAGT
>CALCGG010000169.1 GCA_937900945.1 uncultured Sulfurimonas sp.
CTTCTGCCTGAGGTGCTGTATCTAAGAACACTGTTACTTCGGCGAAAGAAATCACTTCATTTCCGTTTACGTCATTTGATTCTACGCTTACTTCGATTGTCTCGTCTTCCAATAAGTCTGATATTTCTACATCTACTGAATATGAACCGTCTTCTTGTACTGCAGTGATATAATTATTTCCATTGATAGTGACGGTTACCGTATCACCTTCAGCGATATCTCCGCCTACTGCAGTTCCTCTTACTGTGACTGTATCTTCAGCATCTTCTTTTGCATGTAGGAGGTTATCATTGCTTATAGGAATAATCGTCACAGTTCCTGTAGTTGCAGTATCATCAGAACTTAACTCATATGGAGCGAAGCTTGAAGCTATTGTCTTTTCGGCTGGAATATTTTCACCTGTTTGACTGTCTCTTGCTGTACCCGTATCTTCATTACCTTCTCTTGCATGTAGTGATGCAGAATAATTTGCAGCTGACCCTGTTTCAGCACTGGAAGATGAAACTGGCACATTTCTTGTTTGGGCTTCAATATCAACAATTCCGTTATTCCCCACAGCAAAATTTGACTTTCCGCTGGCATCTGAACTTCTTACGAATTGAGTACCTGCTTCACCAGCTGCTGTTTCTACTTCGTCATCTGCTTTTTCTTGTGTATCATCACCGTCGTTTCGCAAACCTGCAAGAGCATCATCTTGAGATACTGTTTCATCTAGAGTAAACTCTTCTGTTGATAAAGACGCATCAAAAAGTTGTGATTCTTTGGCATTTACAAAGATATCAGAACCACCATTCAGAGATGCTGTAAGCTGTGCTGTTACAGTGTTACCTCTGTCTCCGACTACAGTCTCACCTTCATGAATCTTATCACCATTTGACAACTCGTGGATAGAACCATCAGGACCTTTTATGTAAAACCTACCTACTAAGTTTGTGACTGTTGCGATTACGGTTGCCATGATAAACCCCTTTTTCAAGTATTCTATAATATTATAATTATATTGAAAAAAAGTATATTGTACTGAGGTACTATGTAAAAATTTTGAGTTTTTTTAACATGTTGCAGAGAGTTTCGGAGCTACTCTTAAAGAGCAACTCCAGGATTTTGAATCAATCAAATCAAACTAGTCGTTTTGACTTAGTTGTTATGATTGTTGTTAGCTCTGATCAACAGGAATATCTTTATTTATTTTTAATGTTACTATTTCATTATTATATATACCAGTATCAATATCTGTCAACTCTGTTCCTTTAGTCCAAATATCGTTATTAGAGACACCACAATTACTAAAAAAATTCTATTTTCATCACTTTTAAAACTTAAACTACCTTCTACTTAACTTTCATCAACAATAATATCTGTCTGTACTTCCAACTGCGCATAAACTTTTTCATAACTATTTTTTAAAATACCTACATGTTTAGCATAACTTTGAAAATTATTGACGGAACTTCTGACTTCATTTATAATTGCATCACTCTCTTTAATGCTATGTTTTTTTGCTAAAAGCTGCAGCTGTTTTATGGTAGGATTTTTCCCTTCTCCCATGTAAGTGGTGCTATGCTCTCCACCTGGACCAAATGAAAAAGTTAAATCATAAGCAGGACTGAGTTTCCAATTTTTTCCATCAAGTAAAAATGAAAAATTCTTGGCATGGTCATCGCGGTTATGAGCAAAAAGATTAAAACAAGCAAGACGAAACATTTTTGCTACCTCTGCTACATCTTTTGTGATATGAAGTGTCAGTGTAAGCAAGTCGTCATAATCAAGTACAGGCGTTCTAAAATCACTATGAACTAACCCGGCAACTGAATGGATATGCACTCTTTTGTCTTTTACTCTGTCGAATCTTTTGACTGCAAAGTAACTGTTTGTTTTTCCAATGAGTAGTTTGGTTTGTGGCATCTGGATTTTTGCATCTCTTGCCATAAGTGAATAAATGTATTCCAGTTTTCCAATATCTTGAGTATCTGTCGCACTAGGAAATTTCACAATGTAATGCTCATATCCCTCTTGAAGTGTTTGTACTCCATGTATAATCTCATTATTTTCGTTTATTTGTATCATTGCTTTTGGTCTTGCTCCGGCAGATGAACCGCCTATGGCTAAGAGAGTATCAAGCATATCTTGACTTTGACCTTTTAATATTTGAAGAGATGAAGATGCTAAATCATCTAAAACTATACTTTTTTCATCAAGCGTTAGCTCTTCATAGATTGGTTCATAGCTTAATGCACCAACTCCGTATTTGCCTATGTAGCTGAGTCTGTCAAGTGGTGTGATCTCATTAAAGCTCATCCCCTTACTCATGAGATGTCTATCAAGCAGCAATCTCCCCCAACCATCGGGCAAACTATCGGCAAAAACTCCAAAAAGACCATCAAAGAGTCTCTCTTGGCAGATATGAACTCCAGGTTTGAGTGGAAGTTTATAAGGAGATATTTGTATATCACTTTGCAAAAAGCTTTTGTCATATTCAAAATAGATTACTCTCTCTTTATAAGCCAATCTTCCGATACTTAATTTCACCCCGTCATGATGCAAAAAAACATTGAGCATTTTTAACTTCATTTGATAGTGCCTCTTTTTTTAACGACCTCTTTTTTATACATAAGTTCATCTATGGAAGAGAGAACTTCTCGTTTGGGATTTGCAAGATTTCTAAAATCTTCTAAACACTCTAATACTAAAGAAAGTTTCAGTAATGACTCAAGAGATATCTGACCACTGCCCTCAAATCTCTTGAGAGTACCTAAACTCACACCACTTTTATTTGCAAGTCCTTCTTGAGTGAGATCATGTGAGAGTCTTTTATGCTTGTACTTGGTTTTTAGTTCGTCCATGATAGTTGATGGTGTGGAGATATTTATATTTAACATATGAGCTCTTTTTGAGATTATATTGTTATTATAGCTAAAATATTAGCTATTTTATATATTTAAAAGTAGTTTGAGAATATGAGATTAGCACACTTTTAATAATTTATTGAAATTATTTTATAAATTGTGTATAATTACACACAAGGGTTTAAATTGCCAACGATATTAAAAATAGATGGTTTTAGATTTTTCTTTTTTAGTAATGAACATTCACCTGAACATATTCACATAGAAAAAGGTGATACATATGCAAGGATTGAACTTGAATCTTTAAAAGTTACAGATAGCTATAATCTTGACTCAAAAGATTTGAAAAAATTAGTAGCATTAGTAAAGAAAAATAGAGAAAAATTACAAGGAGATTGGAATGAGTACTTTACCTCATAATGCTTTAGTTAAATCAATCGGATTTGGTGATGATAAGATGTATATAGAATTAAATACTTCCAGAGTTTTAGCCGTTCCATATACTTACACAGATAAACTAAAAAATGCAAAAATTGAAGATTTAAAAGACTATAGACTCATAGCAAATGGCTTGGGAATACACTTCAATGCAATAGATGAAGATCTGTCAATAGAAGGTATTATTAGAGACTTTGGAAATGAAACTAAACGGATAAACATATCAGTACAGGCAAATTTTTTAGATCAAGTTGATCAGTATGCGAAAGAACATCATCTGACCCGTTCAGCACTATTACAAAAAGCCACTTTGGAGTATATCGCCAGTTAAGCTAGTTTTTTATAAATTTTACTAGTATTTGTACACCCAACTATAACTGTCATCATGGAAGATACTTTTGATGAGTTTTCAATTTCTCTTAGCTTTTTAAGTTCTTTTTCTCTGCTATAAAATTTCATTCAAAACCACACTTATAGTGATATATATTATTGTAATGAACATTACTATAATAAGAATTTTGTGTCAATCTCAAAACTAAACTTGTTTGAAACAAATCGCTATCTTCAGAAGCTTTACATGTTTCAATACAAAAATCCAAACAGCCAAAGGGGTACTCTATTTCCACTTCCTATCTCAATATCATCAGATACAATAAAGGAATCTTTTATACTCTCAATGGGCACCGAGGTCTGTTTAAATGTTTTACCTTTACCACCCACTTCAATAAGGTGCCTTTATCTTCAAAATAAAAATGGTAAAAACCATATTTCAGGTACTCTTTAAAAAACTCAT
>CALCGG010000170.1 GCA_937900945.1 uncultured Sulfurimonas sp.
TTAAATTTGTGCAAGAAAGAATAAACTTCTTCGCTTCTCTCGCCAATAGTAAAAATATGGTTATTGATTTTAGCGGAGATGAGGGAAACTTTATACAGATGCGTCAAATAGATTTGTTGAGAATAATTGACAATACTTTATCCAATGCCATTAAATATGCCAAGATGGGTACAATCATTCTTATAAGAGTCATCAATCATGAATTTAGCATGGAGTTTACAACTCAAAACAGCGGAAGTGATATTAAAAATCCAAATAGAGTCTTTGAGGATGGATATAGAGAAAATGTTGAACAGATAGGTATGGGAATAGGTTTAGAAATAGTTGCTTCTATTTGCCGCAGTTACAAGATTGAGCCAAAGGTGACTTCCAAAAACTCTGTAACTATCTTTTCATACAAGATACCAAAAGTCTTTAAAGGTTGTCTATGAAAGCCATTTTACTGGAAGATGAATACTTGTTAAATGCCAATATCAAAGAGTATTTAGAACTTAAAGGGATGGTTGTTGAGGCTTATACGGATGGTGGGGAATTGCTTGAAAAATGTAATCTCAAAGCAGATATTGCAATCTTGGACATTGAAGTGCCCGGTGCTACAGGATTTGAAGTCATTGAGTGGATTAAGCGGATAAACTCTAAACTTCCTGCTATTTTCATGACAGCCTATACTGATATGGAAAGCATAAGAAAAGGGTATAGTTTAGGCTGCTCTGATTACCTCAAAAAACCGTTTAATCTGGAAGAATTATGGTTAAGAATACAGCAACTGCTTGATAGTGCAGGTCATACGAAAATTGAACTCGGCAATGGACTGATATTTGATTTAGAGAGTGAACAGCTTTATCATGGAAATGAGACAGAAAAACTTACAAGAATACAGAGAAAAATTTTGAAATTATTGGTTGAGAATAGAAATGAAACCGTTACTTATGAACTGCTCATAGATGAAGTGTGGAGTGATTTTTATATAAAGTCAAACACAATAGCTTCTCACATAAAAGAAGTGCGTAAATTTCTTCCAGAGGGTATGATTGAGAGCGTACGATCTGAAGGCTATCGCTTAAACATCTAAGTTAAATACTTTCTCCATACTTTCTCCATAAGTTTTCATTAGACTGCTTGCATAACTCTTAGATGCGGGAAGGTTCTTATGAAAAATATTTTAAGACTGCTATATGTAGAAGATGACGAAGATACAAGAATGAGTGTGTCTGAAGTCTTAAAACTTGGGGTAGATGAACTTCATATTGCCAAAGACGGCGCTGAGGCTTTGGAGATTTTCAAGGCGCATCCCGTGGAGTTTGTAATCAGTGATTTTCGCATGCCAAAAATGAATGGCAATGAGCTCTGCACTGCTATAAAAGAGATAAATCCTGAAACTTATTTTGTCCTTTTTACCGCATATAACGATACAGACTTGCTTATTGAAGCTATCAATGCGGGTGTAGACCGGTTTTTACTCAAACCG
>CALCGG010000171.1 GCA_937900945.1 uncultured Sulfurimonas sp.
TTTAAGCAGATCCTTGACTTGTCCCACTCTGTAGTAATGCTTAGAGATTGCCATAGTGGAGATAATCTCCAAATGCTCCTCTGAGTACTCTTTTTCTTGGTGTTTTTTATACTCTCTGATAATCCCCAAACAACTTCTGTATCCCATCTCAGGATGAGGACGGGAATCCATAATATTTTTAAAGAGTTTTGCAGTCTCTGTGCCTATTGTGAGTCCCCAGTTCATGATTTTTCCAGGAGACCACTCAAGATACTTTTGATGCGATGATGCCATGTGCTCATGCTGTGTTGAATAAGCACCCTTATGGAGTAGCTTAGGATGGGTAGCCACTGTTTTACCCTCATAAGTAATTGTGACTACTTTTGCACCAAACCACACTTCTACTTTTTTGCCTATAAGCTGATAAGGAACAGAGTAAAAATTATGCTCTAATTGGATATGATAATCTTTACTTACCTTAAGGAGTTTGAATTCTCTGTATTCATACCTTGTGGCAGGAAGCGGCATCAGTGCCGGTTTGTCGAGTTCAAGAAAAAGTTCTCTTCTGCTTTTACCAAGATGTTTCATCACTTTATCATGATACAAAGGGGCTAGTCTTTGTATCTCTTTGTTTAACTCGGCTATGGAGTAGAAGCTAAAGTTTCTAAGTCTTGCGAGTATCCATCTCTGGACAAGCTTTACAGAGAGTTCCACATGAGCTTTATCTTTAGGTTTATATCCACGAGCAGGCATAACCGCAGTTGCATAGTGTCTTGCCATTGCAGCATAATCAGAATTGACATCTGGGTCATAGTTGTCAGCTCGTGTCACGGCACTCTTGAGATTATCGGGGACAAGGAGCTCAGTCACACCTCCAAAGTATTCGAACATCTCTATATGTGCATCAATGAAGTCTCTTTTTTTCTGTGAAGCAATAGCTCTGATATATGCAAACCCTGATGCAGGCAGCACTGCTATAAATAATTCTGCTTTGCTAATGACACCGTTTT
Organism: uncultured Sulfurimonas sp.; assembly: GCA_937900945.1. Taxonomy (GTDB): domain Bacteria; phylum Campylobacterota; class Campylobacteria; order Campylobacterales; family Sulfurimonadaceae; genus Sulfurimonas. The sequence goes on from CALCGG010000171.1 coordinate 990, forward strand.
TAGGATTGATGATATCCACTGTTTTACCGCTAAAGTCTATAAATGTCTTTTCACCTGCTTTATGTGTGAGATGCATGGATGGGTTTATCTTTTTGGCATAAGCTTTATAGCGGTTGCAGAACCAAGTGAAACCGTAGCCTTGTTTGTTGGGACAAC
>CALCGG010000172.1 GCA_937900945.1 uncultured Sulfurimonas sp.
TCGGTGACCTTAACCGTCGTCGTGGTCAAATTAACAATATGGGTGACCGTTCAGGAAACAAAATTGTTGACGCATTTGTACCACTTGCTGAAATGTTTGGCTATTCAACTGATCTTCGTTCTGCAACTCAAGGTAGAGCAACTTATGCTATGGAATTTGATCATTATGAAGAAGTTCCAAGAAATGTATCTGAAGAGATTATTAAAAAGCGTAATGGCTAAAAGAATTTATTAAATACTTCCTTTTTGGAAGTATTTAGTTAAAATAGTGTATCATAACTAAAGTTTTTTATTATTTAAAACTATGATTTTCGTAATTTTATATAATAAAAATACAAGGATACCAAATGAAAAAGTTACTTTTTATATCTATTTTGGCTACACTTCTGCTCGCGCAAAATCCAAAAACCTATTCTGCTTTGGGTGATACAATCTACAACAATGTAGATAAAATTGCTAAACTTCAAGAAATAACATCCTTCAATCAGTATGCAACAAAAATACAGCAATATTCCGCAGACGTAGAAAAAACAAAACAAATTGGAAATGATATTAGTTCTAAAGATGCAAATAATAATAAGGCCGATTATTTAAAACAGCTCAGAGAACTTTCAAAAACCAATGATTTTTTCATCAGAAATGTCAAAATTAGTTTTGAATCATCTATGAAAAATGAAGACAGTAAATTGTTTTCTGCACTGGTGAACTCTGGATTATTGGATACAAAGCAATATAAAAAAGAAATAATTGATTATTATTTGGCTCATAGTGATGAGATAGAAAGCAAAGGTATTATTAAAAATATTTTAGATAATGAAAGAAAGTTAACAAAGCAAAGAGCCGCACAACTTAAAAGAAAATCGGCTAAAAAAATAGCTCAAGAAGCTAAAATAAAACGTATTAGAGAGAAAGATCTAAAAGAAGAAGAAGCTTTGAAAAAATCTCTAGAAGAAGATGTAGTAAGAAAAAAAGCTGAAATACTTAAAGAACAAAAAAGAGAATTGGGAAATTAGGAATTGGCTATCGCCAATTTCTGTTCCTTAATTCCATTCAAAACTTTCGTGTAAATCGGGTCTTCCTTCAAGTGTCATATATGGTTTGTACTCAGACTTATATGAGAGGGATGAGCACCCCTGTACATAATAGCCCAAGTAAATCCATTTTTTTGCACTTTTTTGGGCAAATTTAATTTGATTGTAAAGTGATAGTTTGCCTAGTGAGTAGTCTACGTAATCTGGATCATAATAAAAGTAGATAGAAGAAACCCCATCATCTAGTATATCAATTAAGTCAACCCCAATAAGCTTATCTGCATCATAATAAAGCACTTCATATCCAAAATCATTGTAGCCGTCTACGAATGAATTATAGTAGCTTTGCGGCGTTGCTTCCTGATATTCCCAGTCTTTTTTATCTTTCATATACAAATGGTATTTTTTAAAAAGTTCTAAATGAGTTTTTGTTAGAGAAGGACGGCGTATATAGGTTTTTATATGCGAACCTTTGTTTATAACTCTTCTCATGGATTTAGAAAACTTAAAGTTAGCTACATCTATTTTGATACTTTGACACTCTTGGCATGTTGAGCATATCGGTCTGAAGTACATTTTTCCAAACCGTCGGTAACCCCTTTCAATGAGTTCTTGACATTGAGTGGAATCACATTTGTCAATAACTTTGTAATGAGTAGTCTGTGTTTTGTCTTTTAAATATGAACATTTGTCTTCAATAGAAAATTCTTTAAGTAGATTCATAATGCGATTTTGACATACATTTTGTTAATAAATGAAGAAATATTTTGGAATATTATTTTAGTTTCTATTTAATGATATGAGCACACCTTCAATCATCTTATCGATATCGCCATCAAGTATTGCATTCACATTAGAATAGGCCTCATTGCTTCTTGTGTCTTTAATTTGTTGATAGGGCTGCATAACATAAGAGCGTATCTGATGTCCCCAGCCGATTTCGCTTTTAGCAACTCCATCTTTTTCGGCTTTTTGTGCTTCAAGCTCTAGTTCATAAAGGCGGGATTTCAACATTTTCATGGCCGTTGCTTTGTTCTTATGCTGGCTTCTGTCATTTTGACATTGAACTACTACTCCGGTTTTTATGTGTGTTATTCGGATTGCAGATTCAGTTTTGTTTACATGTTGCCCGCCGGCTCCACTTGATCTGTATGTGTCAATGCGTATATCTTTATCTTCAACAACTATGTCAATATCATCGTCTATCTCGGGTGAAACCATAACTGAACTGAATGATGTATGTCTTTTTGCATTGGAATCAAAAGGTGATATGCGAACAAGTCGGTGAATCCCATTCTCAACTTTCAAATACCCGTAAGCATTTTCACCTTTTATAAGGATAGATGCATCTTTAATTCCAGCTTCTTCACCACTCTGATAGTCAAGAACTTCAACGCTAAATCCACGTCGCTCTGCAAATCTTTTATACATCCTCAAAAGCATCTCAGCCCAGTCTTGTGATTCTGTTCCACCGGCACCCGGATGAATAGATAATATGGCATTGTTTGAGTCAGTCTCACCGCTGAGAAGTACTTCAACTTCCATTTTACGGATTAGCTTTTCCAGTGATGGTGCATCATCATAAAGAGATTGGATAGACTCTTCATCATTCTCATCTTTTGCCATCTCATAGAGTTCTTCAGCATCATTTACAGCACTCTTAGCTTTAGTATATTTACTTAGTTTTCTCTGAAGTTGAGTTTTTTCTTTTTGTATCTTTGCAGCATTATCAGCATCATTCCAAAAATCCTGAACATTCTCCAAATCGTCAATCTCTTGAAGTCTTTTTTTGATTTTTTCCGGCTCAATAACACCTGTAATGTTATCCATTTTAATTGCTATATTTTTTAAAAGCTCTGTATATTCGTAGTTATCCATAAAGTCAGTCCAATATTGTATAATTGCAATAATTATATTAAATAGAGGCTTAAAATGACGATTATTTCTACTCCTGGGGAATTAAAAAATTATTTAAAAGATAAAAATCAAAGCATAGGCTTCGTGCCAACGATGGGTGCATTACATGAAGGTCATATCTCACTTATAAAAAAAGCAAAAAGTGAAAATGAATTGCTTGTAGTTTCAATTTTTTTAAATCCTACACAATTCTTAAAAGGGGAAGATCTAGATAAATATCCTAAAAAAGATGAAGCTGATAAAAAAATATGTGAACTTAGCGGAGTCGATGTTCTTTTCTTTCCACAGGCAAAAGACATGTATGGCACAGATGAAGTAAGTTTACAAGCCCCACATGTAAGGGGTTATGTTTTAGAAGGAGCAAGCAGACCTTCTCATTTTAACGGTGTTTTAACGGTTGTTATGAAATTGCTAAATATTGTAAGTCCGACAAATGCATATTTTGGAAAAAAAGATGCCCAGCAGTTAAATTTAATATCTTTGATGGTGAAACAGCTTTTTATGAGCGTTAATATTGTTGGAGTTGATACAGTGAGACAAAGTGACGGCTTAGCCTTAAGTAGTAGAAATGTATACCTTAATGAAGTACAGAGAAAAGAAGCATTGAAAATTCCATCTTCACTTCACTTGGCAAGCAGAATGGTAAGTAGAAATATTTTAGAATCCAAGTTGATTATAGAGAGTATGAGAGAGGTATTGGAACCTTTAGAGGTGGCTTATGTCGAGATATTAAATAGAGAGTTTGAATTAGCAAAATATGTAGAGATAGGAAATGCGATTATTATCGTCGAAGCCAAAGTAGGTTCGACAAGATTACTGGACAACATCTGGCTGTGACACAGGTGTTGGTGTGAGAAATCCCTCTTCAACCATAGTGTCTATAACCTTTTTAAACACTGGAACAGCGGTTTGGGCGGCAAACTGGCTTTTATGAGGCTGGATTACAACAACACCCATAGTGTATGATTTATCCTTGTCATTTACAAATCCGAGAAAAGAGGTGTTGTATTTATTGACATATTTTCCCTTTTCAACGATATGGGATGTGCCCGTTTTTCCGCCAACGACTAACCCTTCCGTTATTGCCTTAGTTCCAGTTCCTTCGTTAACGGTTTTTATGAGAACTTTGTTTACTCTTTGGGCAGTAGAACTTTTTATAGCTTGTATAGGCTCTTCTTCTTCTATCTTGATTTTACGATTGAATTCGTCTGTAAAATTATTGACAATTCTTGGCTTTACGATTCTGCCGTTATTGTTAAAAGAAGAATATGCCCGAATAAGCTGCATTAAGTTTGCCCTTATTCCATATCCATAAGCACATGTAGCCTTGTAAATCTCATTTTCAAGTCTTCTTGAGCTCGGAATGGAACCTGTTTTTTCATAAATCAAATCACTTGTAGATTTTTTGGAAAAACCAAAGTTGAGAAGTCCTGTATGAAATTCATCTCCTGATAATTTTTGTGCAAGTTGAGCAATGCCGACATTGGATGAGTGAACGATAACATTTTCAGCGCTAAGCCAGTCAAATTTATGCTCATCCGTAATAACTTTTCTCCCGATTTTAAATCTGCCATTATGACCATTGACTAAATCATAAGGATTAATCAGTCCTTTGTCTAACAAAAGAGAGAAAGTTATCACTTTCATAACACTTCCCGGTTCAAAACTGTACTCAATCATTCCGCTTCTTAGTGAGCCGTAATCACTTCTTTTTATGTCTTTTGGAAGAAACCTGTTGGAACTAGCCAATGCTTTGATTTTACCCGTTTTAGTTTCCATGACAGCAACCATAATCTCTTGAGCATCCAACTCTATTTTCATTTCATCGCATATTTTTTCTACTCGTATTTGAAGTGAAACAGGGATGTTCAATTGAATATTTAAACCGTTTATTTTAGCTTTTGTAAAACTGTCTTTATTTAAAATAATATAGCTGTTCACATCTCTTGAACCTTTACTCGAAGCATCTTGTCTGGCAGACAACTCAGTATCAAATCTTTTCTCCAAACCTTTTACACCACT
>CALCGG010000173.1 GCA_937900945.1 uncultured Sulfurimonas sp.
CTATGTCGGGAAAGAGCATATTTTAAACATGCGAGGGGAAGGGTATCGGTTTGAATAGTTTAGAGAAGAAATCATTTTACTCGTTTTTGGCACTCTATATAGGTTCCTCTTTTTTCTTTTTAATGCTCAGCGGTTTTTGGTACTATAAAGCTCAAAAAAGTTCACTGGAAAATACAACCTATTACAAACTTCAGCATGATGCAGATACTATCTCCGGCTTAATCATAAATGCGCAAATGCACAATGTTAAGCTGAAGCTTCCTAAATTGGAAGAGGGTTTTGAATATATCTTAATTAAAAAGGATGAAGCGAAACATTTTGAAAAAACATATTTTGAAAAAGACGGCTATAAGATTTTAGTATCGTCTTCACCGCAAGAACACCTCAATGTTGAATATGTTCTTGTAAAAACAAACGAGTATCATCAAAAATTAGCACAACTTCAAAAAGAAATTTTGTTAGTTATGTTTTTTGTTTTTGTCATAATTGTCATAATCTCTGTATTTCTTGCAAAGCTGTTTATGAAGCCCATTCATCAAAAAGTAAAGCAGATAGAAAATTTCATCCAAGATATATCGCATGAGCTGAATACTCCCATCACAGCCTTACAGATGAGTGCCTCACGAGCCATTCAAAAAAAGGTGTATGATGAAAAAATACTGACAAACATTTCCATAAGTACAAAACAACTTTACGCTATTTATAATTCTTTGGCGTATCTCAGCTTTTCAAATGAAAGAAAAGTGATACAAGAGATAAATCTCAAAGAGGTAATCGATGAGGTAGTAAAATTTTACGCAGAGTTGTGTCATGCGAAGCATATAACCATAAAGAGTGAGTTCGAAGATACTGTTTTTGTGATAGATGAAGACAGAGCGAAACTGCTTTTCTCAAATCTTTTATCAAATGCAATCAAATACTCTATGCCAAACAAAACAATAGTCCTCACCCTGAAAACCGGCGCTTTTACCATAAAAGACGAAGGTGTCGGCATAGCAAAAGAAAAGCTTCATGAGATATTTAAACTCTATGAAAGAGGCTCAAATATCGCGGGCGGTTTTGGGGTAGGACTGAGCATAGTCAAACAGATCTGTGATGAAGTCGGTATAAGCATTGAGGTAGAGTCTGAGTTAAATAAGGGGAGCATTTTTAGACTTAGCTGGGCTAAACCATTTAGCTAAGTACAACATCCCCAAAAAATAACTCCCTGTTGGTTTCAAAGTTATTCACCAGAGTGCTAAAACAACCGCCAAGTTCGCGGATAGTTTCTATGTTTGGTTCAATATATATTTTGTTTCCCTTTTTTTCCATTGTAATGATCTCCGCTTCTCTTAGCTCTTTTAGGTGTTTTGAGATGGTAGGCAGTGCAAAGTCAAAATGTTCTGCGATTGTACTGACGCAGGTAGCGTGCGGACTTACTTTTACTTTTGTGTCTTTTTTATCTAAAGAGCAGGCATAGCCACCCGTAAATACATTTTTAAAGATTAAAAACCTAGTTTCATTTCCAAGTGCTTTAAAGATTTTAATTTTTTGCTTCATATCCAGCATTGTAGTCCTTGACATTATAATTAAAAAATTATACCATACTTAAATCTATTTAGCTAAATGCCTAATTAGCTATTTATCAAAGGACTAGAGATGAACAAGAGATTTGCAAGTATAATATTGATAGTAGTGCTATCTTCAACAAGTGCGCTTTTTGCAGGTGCTGCAGCAAGTCCAAATAAACTTATAGAAGAAGCTAAAAAAGAAGCCGGTGAGATTGAGCCTGCTGTTTTGAAAGCTATGGTTGATAAAGAAGAAGAGGTAATTATTTTAGATGTCAGAGAGAGTGAACAAAGATCTGAAGGTAATATTTACACAGGTGAAATGTATGTTGATGACACACATGCAATCACTCGTGGAAATTTAGAATTTGATGTAGGAGAAAAAATTCAGGATAAAGATGCAGTGATTGTCACTTATTGCCGCAGTGGAGGGCGTGGAGTATTAGCTGCGCAAACACTAAGACATTTAGGTTACAAAAATGCAACAAACTTAAAAGGTGGATTGAAGGGTTGGGCAAAAGCCGGTTATCCAATTGAAACCGGATTAGGTTTGACAATTTTAAATAAGGGAAGTAAAAAATGATAACTATAATATTAAATCACCAGCCCTATGATGGGACTGATGTAACATGGAATGCCCTGCGACTTGCAAAAACACTCCATAAAAATGGTGAAGAGGTTAATCTTTTTTTAATGAATGATGCGGTTGACCTTGCCCGTGATAAAACAACTAAGCCGGAAAGTTATGACTATGATTTGGTTGAAATGCTGAAAAAAATGTATGCACAAGGGATAAAATTACAGGTCTGCGGTACATGTAATGCTCGCTGCGGTATTTTTAAAAATGAACCGTATTTTGATGAAAAAGTGTCCTCTACCATGCAGGTTCTTGCCGAGTGGGTAAGTCAAAGCAAGCAAGTACTTACATTTTAAAACTTTCATAAAATAAGGAATAACATCTTGGCAAACCATGAGCAAATCATAAAACTATATTCAGAACTGGCAGATAAACCCCAGAGTGATTTTGGCTGGGATAAAGGGCTTGGTAATGCCAAAGCACACAACTATGCTGAGGAATGGTTTTCTACTCTTCCATCAGAGATTTGGGACTATTGTGCTGCTGTTGGTAATCCTTTTAAGCTAGGTGTTATTGAAAAAGGTTCAACGGTTTTAGACTTAGGCTGTGGCGCTGGTGTGGATGTTTTGGTAAGCGCTTTTCTGACTGGTGAAAACGGTAGAGTTATCGGGGTGGATATAACGCCTAAAATGATTCAAAAGGCAAAGGAACATGCCACGTTGGCTGGTTTTTCACATGTAGAGATACAAGAGAGCAGTTTTGATAAGATAGATTTAGAAGATGAAAGTGTGGATGTCGTTATCTCAAACGGAGCGATAAATCTTACTTCTTGTAAGGAGAGTGTGTTTGCTGAGATATACAGAGTTTTAAAACCAGACGGAAAAATCATGTTTGCAGATATGATTGACACTTCGATTGAAAAAGATGCATGCTGTTCTATTGAGCAAAGTTCTTGTTGCACTGCTCCTGCTCCTGAAGCTGATTGGGCTAACTGTGTAGCCGGAACACTCCGACAAGATGAGCTTATAAAAATCATAGAAAATGCGGGTTTTTCAGATGTGGAATGTACGGGGCTTACCCATTACAAAACATCTGACACAACATTCGGCGCTACTTTCAGAGCAAAGAAAATTGCAACGGATAAGTTTAGAGAGTCGCATTGGGACAATATTTTTAAGACAAAAGATTACACACAGGTTTTGTGGCATCAAAGTTCTCCGGACGTTTCTTTGGAACTCATAAGTACTTATGGTCAAAAAGATGACAACATAATCGATGTAGGCTGCGGTACCTCGTTTTTAGCAGACAGTTTAATCGAACATGGATATAAAAATATTTCACTTCTTGATACTTCAAGAACTTCACTTGATATTGTAAAAAACAGACTTGGAACTAAATCTGAGATAGCAAAATATGTTTGTTCAGACATCTTAAATTTCGCAACAACTGAAAAATTTAACATTTGGCATGACAGAGCAGTATTTCATTTTTTACTGCTTAAAAAGGAGAGAAAGGGATATTTTGAGATTTTAAAAAAGAGCCTGACTCCAAATGCAATCGCAATAATAAACACATTTTCTGTCGGCGGGCAGACAGAGTGTGCAGGTCTAGAAATAGTCCAATACGATTATGAAAAAATGCTTCAGGAACTACCTGTAGGTTTGGAACTTATACAACATGCTGATTTTGTTCACACCACACCAAAAGAAAGTGAGCAAAAATACACTTATTTCATTATCAAAAAAGTTTAAGCAAATAGCAACAAATCAGTTTGCATGAGAGTATCTCCACATGCAAAGAATAAACTCTTATTTTATCTTAATATTTTTAATCTCTTTTTCTTTTTCTTTAATTTTCGGAAGAACTATTTCAAGGACGCCATCCTTTAAATCAACTGATTCTTCACAAACTCCATGTAATGTCCCTCTTCGGTATCGAGTTCTTTGTGTGTTCCTCTTTGGACGATTTTTCCGCCATCTAGGACATAAATCATATCTGCATTTTTCACAGTGGAGAGTCTGTGGGCTATGGTTATAACCGTTTTATTTTTCAGAAGAGGTGTGATTGTTGTGAAAAGTTTTGCCTCTGTGTGAACATCGAGTGCCGAGGTGGATTCATCGAAGATCACTACGCTTGGATTTGCTATAATCATCCTTGCAATGGAGAGTCTTTGTCTTTGTCCGCCTGAAAGACGGATGCCATGCCGTCCGACTATTGTGTCGAGCCCGTAAGGCATCTCACGCAGCATATTTTCAAGCTGGGCAATTCTCAAAGCTTCGTAAATTTGTTCATCACAAATGTTTTCATCACCCATGTATATGTTAAATCTGAGAGTGGAGTTAAAAAGTATCGGCATTTGAAGCACCAAAAATATCTTCTCTCTGAGTGAATGTTTATCAAGCTCTTCTATTTCAATGCCGTTGTAAGAAAGTGAACCCTTACTCTTTTCATAAAAACCTGAGATAACTTGCGCCAGAGTTGTCTTGCCGCTTCCGCTTGCTCCGATGAGGGCGATTTTTGAACCTGCTTTTATATCGAAAGTTATATCTTGCAGGATTTGCTTCTCTTTGGTGTATGAAAAATCTACATGTTTGAGAGAGATATCCACATGTGAAGATGTAAGTGCTTTTGTTCCAGTTACTTCTGTCTGAAGTGTCAGGATTTTATTTATTCTCTTAAGTGCAGACATGGCAGAAGCGTAACTGTACTGCATGGATAAAATGTCCTGAACAGGGGTCATAATAAACCAGATATAGCCAAACATCGCAAACATCATCCCTATGCTCAAATCACTGTATACAACAAGCAAAAGCCCGGAAGCTCTGAGTATCTCAAAAACGCTTAAAAAGATCGTATAAGAGAGTTTTTCATAAGAGACACTTTTGAATCCAAACTCATTGGATGTTTCTTGGATAGCATCTGCCTGATGTACCGCCTGTGAAAAAAAGTAGTTTTCTTTGTTTGAAGCTTTGATCTGTCCAAAGAGTTCAAGTGTCTCGCCGATGCCTTCTTGAAAATTCTCTATAGATTCATTTTCCTCTTTTTTCAGGGCACCTACTTTTTTTGAAAGCCCTTTGGAGATGAACATAATCAAAGGCTGTATAAAAAGTATCAAAATTCCTAAAATTGGGTCTATTGCAATCATTACAACACCGACAGCAACAAGTGTCAAAACCGAAGCCACAAAGCGGCTGGCACTGCTCATGATAAAAGTATCAAGGGTGTTTACATCTGTGACAAGGTTTGCGGTAATGGCACCGCTGCCTAGTGTTTCATACTCATTCATGGAAGCGATTTTTAAGTGTTCTATGAGTCGCTTGCGAATCATAAACGTTACATATTTGGATATTTTAGTGAAGATTTTTGTAGTGATTACCCCTAAAATGTAATATAAAAAGCGTAAAAAAATAACAACAACTGCGACAAGAGCGATGTAAAAAAATGGAGTTCCATCTCCAAACATGGCATCAATTGTGTGAACGATAGTGGAAGGTTTATTTAAAAGCACTTCATCCACCATCACAGGAAGCATGAGCGGAATAGGAACACTTACAAGTATGGCAAGTATAGTTACAATTTGTCCATAAATAAGTGCAGGTTTTTTATCTAAAATAAGTCTAAATATTGATTTTATGGTTATTTGATTTTTATTCATACTATAATTATAGCTATAATTATATAATCAAAATATTCAGGATACAAATAGATGGCTGACACAACAAGGGTAGAATTTGGCGACTTTTACAGAGGCAAAACAAATGCAGTATTTTTGGCCATATATGTAAGAGAAATTTCCCCTTGGAAATATTTTAAGGATGAGATAAAAAGCATGCGATGCCCGGCTATTATTATGATAGACAGATGGGATGGAAGAATGGGATTCCCAGGTGGAACAGTAAACGAAGATGAGAGCCTGATAGATGCCTTGGTTCGAGAAGTAAAAGAGGAGATAGGGATAAATGTTAAACCTGATAAGGTGCATACAATAGCATCACATGAGGGGAAAATCATTACTCATCTTTACGGCTTGGAAGTTTTGGAGATAGAATTTTTACATATCTATTATCATATCCTGAACAATTTCTCTCGTTCTATTTTACTTCACGCTTATGAAGAGGGAGATGAATCCCATTTTATGTCTGAAATAACTGGGATAAAAATAATCCCGCTTGTTGAACATGCAAATAAAGGGTTAAACCTGTTTTTGAAAAACTGTTTTGCAGGTTCGGCTAAAGATGAACTTATGATTATGCTTGATGAAGTTTTTGGTATAGAGTTAAAGCAAAATAACGATTAGAGTTCTTGTAAACTGTAAGAACTCTAATAAAGAATCAAAACTAAATCTCGCTACATTTCTGCCTTAGCAACGATAGCTGCTGCTTTTGAAGTCTGTTTTTCTAAATCAGCATCAGCTTCAGCAACGATTGCTTCAGGTTTTGGCTGTGTTTTTGGTTTGTACTCAAAAAGGTCCACATCGTATCGATTTCGTGGATTCCAAAACATGTAGCCCATTTTTCCAAAATCTTTAGTCGCTTGTATCTGCTTATAAACCTCTTTGCCTTTGTAATCTCGTCGGTCAAAACCGTAATCTTTAAAGGCCTGAAGCCATGGACGGATTTGCATAGGGTTGATGTCCGGAACAATTTTTTGCGCTTCTTTGAGTGAAAGATGGATCACTTCATATGAATTTTCTGTCGGAATCTTGTATCCTGGTATGCCAAAAGTAAAACCTGATGGATAAAGCATTGGAGAGATATAATCGACATTATCCAAGATAGACATGAGTTTTTGACCAAGCCCCATTTCCCCCTTGTACCACATGATGTAGCCGAAAATATCAGCGGATACAAAGGCTCCTTCTTTGTTTATCTTTTCTCTTGCTTCACCTAAAAATGTATTGATTGCCTCAACCCTTGAAGTTGCAGTTGAAGGTTTGGAAGTCACATAGTTCACAGCATCAGGAAAACGTACATAGTCAAATTGAACTTCATCAAAGCCTGCTTTTGCTGCTTCAACACCAATCGCTATATTGTAGTCTCTCACTTCTTTTTTAAACGGATCGCTCCATGGAACATTTTGCTTGTCCAGATATGGCTTGCCAGATTTTGTTTTTATACCAAGATGCGGTTTTTTTTGACTCAAAAGGGCATCTTTAAAAACAGCGATTCTCGCAACTGAATAGATTTTATTCTCTTTTAAAACTGCAAGCAGTTTTTGAATGTCTCTTACAGTATTGATTTTGTTTGCTCCCAATTCATGGACGGTCGGGTTGTCAATTTTATAACTCATCATCCCGTTTTCATTCTTGATATCAATAACAAAAGTATTTATTTTCCCAGTTTGGGCAATGTTGAGAGCATTTTGTATAAATGGTTTATATGAAACTCCATAGTTGGAGAGATAAAGCCCTTTTACAACAAAAGGTTTTAGATAAAGCTCCATGTCTTCGCTTGGATGGATACTTATTTTTTCGTAGCCAATTGCTAAAATATCAACCTTATGATTTTTACCGACAACAACCTTTTGACTGACTGTTTGTACAGTTGCATTATCTACTACGACTCGAAAGTTTTCAAGCGGCTTTTTGGTCTGTGCATCAAAAAGCGAAATTGTAAAATCATCATTTGCATACGATGCTATAACAACTAAAAATAACAACAAAAATTTACCCATTAACTACTCCATTTTAATCTGTTTAACTTCAAGCACAAACTATTCCCAATACTCTTATCTTATACACATGATAGCATGAAATAATAGACATATAGGAGTTATGCAAGAAGTCTAATATATAAATATACTTTAAGATGCCCCAAAATTTAATAATTTTGGGATGCTAAAACGTTTCAAGCAATCCAAGTAGTAGATTTTAATGGCATAAATTCCACTACTTGGATATAATTCCATTAAAAAAGAGTTTCATGATACAACTAGTAAATATTTCTAAAAGCTTCGCATCTCAGGAGCTGTTTGACAACCTAAATCTTAAACTTAACTCTGGAAACAAGTTGGGTCTTGTAGGCAGAAACGGAAGCGGTAAATCTACACTTTTCAAAATCATCTTAGGTGAAGAGACGCATGACAGCGGTGATGTGATTATCCCAAAAGGGTACAAAATCGGTACACTTAAACAGCATCTTACATTCAGTGAACCGACACTCAGAGAAGAGGCTTCTTTAGCGCTTAGCGAGGATGATCAGTACAGTTTTTACAAGATTGAAAAAATTCTTTTTGGTTTGGGCTTTACTACAGAGGATCTTGAAAAAGACCCTCTTTCTTTTTCGGGCGGTTATCAAATCCGTATAAACCTTGCAAAACTTTTGGTGACTGAGCCAAATTTACTCCTTTTGGATGAGCCGACAAACTACCTCGATATCGTTTCTTTGAGATGGTTGAAATCTTTTTTACGCTCTTTTGAGGGTGAAGTTATTTTGATAACCCATGACCGGGATTTTATGGATGCAGTTGTAACCCATACCGCGGGAATCGTTCGCAAAGATCTGTTCCTTGTTCCGGGAGATACACATAAATTTTATGCACAACTTGGCGCAAATGAAGAGTTGTACGAAAAACAAAAAATCTCTCAGGATAAAAAAGTAAAAGAACTTGAAGAATTTATAGCCAGAAATAAAGCCCGTGCTTCTACGGCTGCGCTTGCTCAGTCAAAAGTGAAGCAGTTAGAGAAGATGGATATCATGGATAATTTGGGGTGGGATTCTACTTTGAAATTTGATTTCAACTTCAAAGATACTCCGGCAAAAGTTTTGCTTGACGTAAAAGATTTGAGTTTTGGATATACGCCGGACAATATTTTGTTTAAAAATATCTCATTTGCACTTGAAAAAGGGGAATGTCTTGGGATTATTGGGAAAAACGGGAAGGGAAAATCTACTCTTTTAAATACAATCGCCGGTGAGTTAAAACAGCTCAGCGGCAAGGTTGATTTTCACTCCAGTACTTCTTTTGCGCACTTTGGACAGACAAATATAAACCATTTGAATCTTAACAGTACGGTTATGGATGAGATTTATGTTGGAAATCCACAGCTTGGTGAATCAAGTGTCAGAAGTATTTGCGGCGGGATGATGTTCAGCGGAGACAATGCCAAAAAGAAAATATCCCTTCTCTCAGGTGGTGAGAAAAGCCGTGTCATGTTAGGGCAGATTTTGGCAAGACATGTAAACCTTCTTTTTCTTGATGAACCTACAAATCACTTGGATATGGATTCTATAGAAGCTTTGACAAAAGCAATCGGGAACTTTAAAGGTTCAACAATCATCGTAACCCACTCAGAGGAGATGTTGCGCCGTGTTTGTGACAGACTCATCATCTTTACAAAAAATGGAGCTGAGTACTTTGACGGCGGATATGACTTGTTCTTAGAGAAAATGGGCTGGGAAGATGAAGAGCTTGATGAAAAGCCTAAGGGTAAAAAAACTTCAAATACTAACAGAAAAGAGAACAAAAAATTAAGAGCAGCTCTTGTTCAAGAAAGAAGTAAAGCAGCTTCACCTTTAAGAAAAGAGATTGAAAAAATAGAGATGTTTATCCTTGAGGATGAGGAGATGCTGGAAATTTATAAAGAGGAGCTTGTAGAAGCTACGAAAAACAGCACTAACTCGAAGATAATGGAAGCATCGAAACTTATCTCTTCCGCTGAAGCTGAAATAGAAAAGAGGTTTGAGATTTTGCAGATAAAACAAACTAAGCTTGACAAGATTATGGAAGAGTATGAATTAAAGCTGAATGAGTTATA
>CALCGG010000174.1 GCA_937900945.1 uncultured Sulfurimonas sp.
TTACAATAAATATTGTAGATTCCATATCTCTAACATCATCTGTAATCGGGTATTTGAACAAACTAATATTAAAAGACGGCATCGGTATTCGACTGCATATTGGCAACCCTCAGCTAATGAGTCTACTAGATGATTTAAATCTAGCATCTACTTTTCAAGCTAAAAGAGTTTAATATGAGTATCAAGAATAAACTCAGTCTCATTATTGCTTTGGTTCTTGGTTTTTCTCTGCTTATCATCGCTTTTACAATTGTTAAAGCGATGAATAACAGCTCGACAATAGCGCAAGCAAAAGAATTAAATATACTTTCTCAAAAACTTAGTCTTTTAATACATGAGACTCAAAAAGAAAGAGGTGCAAGTGCTGGTTTTCTTGGTTCTAAAGGTACAGAGTTTGTTGATATCTTACCAAAACAAAGAATCTTAACAATAAATAGAAGTAATGAATTAAATGACTATCTCTCAACTTTAAATTTAGATTCATATTCAAAAGATTTAAACTTTGAAATATCGGCTTTTAAAGCTGACATGAGCCAATTAGATAAGATTCGTTCACAAATCGACTCGTTAAATATAAGCGTAAAAGATGAAGTAAACTATTACACAAATATGAATAAAAAGATTCTAAACATAGTATCTTTAACAGCAAAACTAGCAAACACATCAGAGTTGGTAAAAGCTCTTGATGCTTACACTAACTTTTTAAAATCAAAAGAAAGAGCTGGTATTGAGCGTGCTGTTTTGAGTGGCACATTTGCTGCTGATAAGTTTGGTGATGGGATGTTTGCCAAATGGATCACCCTTGTTGCCGAACAAAATAGTTATCTTGACTCATCATTGGCAATGGCTAGTGATGAAGTAAAAACTTTTTATAAAGAAAAAATGAATGATAAGGTAATTAATGAAGTAGATGCTATGCGAATGATTGCGCAAGAAAAAGCTACTACAGGTAATTTTGGCATAGACAGCGTGGTATGGTTTCAGACAATTACAAAAAAAATCAATCTCTTAAAACAGGTTGATGATGAAATATCAAAAGAAAATACAATACTCATAGATAAAGTAGCAGCAGAGTACAGGTTAGAAGCCATAACAACTCTTACAGGCTATATTCTTTTTGCTATTATAATTTTTATAATTATATTTACTATCAGCAAAGGGGTAAACAGAAGTGTTAATCTAAGCTTAACAAAGATTAAATGTGTAGCAAGTGGGCTAGACCTTGCATGTGACATTTCTGTGCCAGGTTCAGATGAGATTTCACAAATTTCTGAAGCATTGCGAAAAATGATAGACGTATTTAGAAATACCGTAAATAGTGCTAAAGAGGTATCTTCTTCAACATTCAATGAAAGCAGTAAGCTCAATTTGGTTGTAGAAGAACTAGCACAAAACAGTACTGCTTCAGACAAAAAAATATCTGAAATCAACATTTTAGTTACCGAAGTCGGAACTAGACTAGATAAAGTTGAAGATTCTTCTATTACTGTTACTGAGGACTTAGATGTAACCTTCGCCGTCCTTAATGACTTTGTCACCAAGCTTGGTGACGTAGTCAATTCCATAGAAGGCGGAAATGTTCGTCAGCAGGATTTAGCAAACAAAGTCTCATCTTTAACTGAACAAGCCAAAAACATTAAAGATGTTCTTGGCATCATCTCTGACATAGCAGACCAAACAAACCTTTTGGCACTAAATGCAGCAATTGAAGCAGCAAGAGCAGGTGAGCATGGCAGAGGCTTTGCCGTAGTTGCTGATGAAGTCAGAAAACTGGCTGAGAGAACACAAAAAAGTCTTAGCGAGATCAGTGCAAATGTGAACCTTATAACACAAAATGTTGTTGAAATTTCTGGTGAAACTGAAGAAACATCACATAGCATGCAAGATATTGCAAAATCGGCAAATGAATTAATTATCTTATCTGAAGAAACCAAAGAAAACTTGGCTCTAACAACTACCAAATCGAAAGATGTTGTGCATCAAAGTATATATATTGCGACAAAAACAAAAGAGTTAATCAAGAACATGGATGAGGTAATAGAAATATCACTTAAAAATACATCCCTTAGACTATCTGTACAAAATGCTTCTAGTACTCTTTCGGGTGAAGCGAATAAACTTGAAGACACACTAAATCAATTTAAAGTTTAAATATGCTTTTAGAAAAGTTAAAAGCAAAAGAAGAGTATAACAACTATCAGGAAGATTTGGCATTCGCAAAAGAATTAAATATTCTAAGAAATGATTTTTACTATAAGATGATTGCAGCGAAAAACACTGAATTAGTTGATTTTTTATACAAGCCTCTTGATGTAGTAAGCGGAGATGCTTATACAGCAAGAGAGATAGACAAAAACAGGACTTTTTATCTTGTTGTTGATGGCATGGGCAAAGGTCTCTCAGCGTCTTTAACTGCGATGATTATGACTTCTTTCATAAATCATCTGATAGATAAAATGAAGATGTATGATAGTTTCAGTTTAGATATACTCATCCAAGAATCTATGGAATACATGAGACCAATTTTACTTGAGGAAGAGTCTGTCGCAATTGACTACATATTGATGGACAGTGCATATTCGACTATGGAATATGCAAAGTTTGCCATGCCTGTCATGTTACTACAAAACGAGAACAACGAGATTATAAGAATAAAATCAAACAATCCTCCTCTGAGTAAATATGTCACAGATTATAAAATTTCTACGTATAAAACTAACGGCATCTCAAAATTTCTTTTTTATAGTGATGGCGTTGTTGAAAATACAGTAGATGAAGATAAGACATATGCTGACTTCATAGAAGATGATTTTTTGTCTTCTTACACAGGAGAAGATTTAAAAAATAAACTTTTCCAAAGAATAGAAACTCAAGAAGATGACATTACCTTAATTTTCATAAATATATTAGATCTTAAAAATACACTTATCGAAACAAAAAGCTTTAATACATCGCTGCATGATGTAGATATAGCAAGTGAATGGTACAGTAACTTGCTAGAGCATGTAACGACAGATGTAAAATCTGCTTATAATGCAGGCTTAGTGTTCACGGAGCTCTACATGAATGCGTATGAGCATGGAAATCTAGGAATAACTGCTTTCGAGAAAAACAGTCTTTTAGAGAATGACATATACTTTGATACACTTCTTGAGAAAGAGAAAGATTGTACTAAAAAAATAACCGTTCAGGTAAATAAAGTAAAATATGGCGCAGACACATATATCATTACTCAAATATCAGATGAGGGCGAAGGTTTTGACACCCAACTACTGAGTCAAATATTTAGGAATTCACGAACTTTTAATGGAAGAGGTGTATTTGTATCAAGAAAGAATTCTTGGGGGATCTATTATAACCAAAGAGGAAATTCTGTTTTATATCTGAATAAAGTATAAAATCAAGAGCTTAAGACCCAAAAGGTCTTAAAGCGCTTATTTGCTAAGTGCTGCTTTTGAAGCTTCTGCAACTGCAGTAAATGCCGCTGCATCATTCATCGCCATATCAGCAAGAATTTTACGATCAAGCTCGATGCCGGATTTGTGAAGACCATTGATGAAAGTTGAATAATTCATTCCATTTAAACGACAAGCTGCATTAATACGAACGATCCATAATTTACGGAACTCACGCTTATTTTGCTTACGGTCACGGAACGCATAATACATTGAGCGTTCTATTTGCTCTTTAGCTTTACGGAAATGTTTACGGCGACCGCTATAAAAACCTTTCGCTAACTTTAATATCTTTTTGTGTCTTCTTCTACGAACAACACCCGTTTTTACTCTTGGCATATTTTTCCTTTTTCTTTACCTAAACACTTTCTCAGTGAAAGGTGCCACATCTTTGGTGGTCTTGCCCAATTAAAAATTGGAGATTAACGATTTAACTAAGATTAGTTAATCATTGCCTTTATGTTTGCTGCATCCACTTTAGCAATAGTCTTAGGACTATTTTGCTTACGACGAGTCCCTGCATCTTGTTTTGTTAAGATGTGGCTTCTAAACGCTGTTCCACGTTTAACAGTACCGTTTTTCTTAACTTTAAAACGCTTTACAGCGCCTTTAACAGATTTCATTTTTGGCATCGGTTGCTCCTTTGTAAAATTCTCATATTTTGAGAACGGGATTATACCTAAATTATTATAAATTTTTGCTACAATAGCTTTATGAATTCGATAAAACACATAAACAATGCACTATCAGACTTAGACAAAGAAGTTGAGACAATACTCTTAAACTGGAATATTCCGCTTAATGAAAAAGACAACCTTATGCTGCCGATACTTCAGCAAAAAAGAGTTTT
Source organism: uncultured Sulfurimonas sp. (assembly GCA_937900945.1). Classification (GTDB taxonomy): domain Bacteria; phylum Campylobacterota; class Campylobacteria; order Campylobacterales; family Sulfurimonadaceae; genus Sulfurimonas. The sequence continues at coordinate 4,306 of CALCGG010000174.1, forward strand.
GACTCAGACATTGGAAGATTTGACATATTTAAAAGAGAATCCGCCAACACCAAATCAGGCATGCGGGATTTCAAAGTATAGGGAAGATTAGCGTTTATACATGGTCAGAATTGATTATTTTGTTCAAGTTCAAGGCGAAACTTAAGTTAATTTGAGGAGTTTGACTTTAGTAAATGACGAAACTTCACTTAATTTCAAAGAAGAAATTGGATAAAAGAATCATTTCTGAAGTACCCTTCTCCAGATACCTGCGGCACATAACAATTCAAGGTGTGCTGCTGTATTCCTACCCTGACACATTGTCTCAAACTACCATTGCACAGGTCTAAAGAAGAGCGATGAAAGTATAGCTTAAAAAGCTTAAAATACAAAAAAACCACTAAAAAGATGAATTTTGAACTATATCGTAACGGCGCTTAAGCCCGAAGCCCAAGCCTTTGTTGATAAATATAAGCTAAAAAAAAACAAATTGGCAGATTTCACAGTATATCAGAATGAGCAGTTAGTCTTAATAGTAAGCGGTCTTGGAATTGAAAATGCGACTTTAGCAACTCAAGCACTTCTAGATAATTTCAATATAACAGATCATGACATTTTTTTAAATATAGGCATCTGCGGTGCAAACAGGAATCACAAGATAGGTGATCTGCTAGAGATCAGTTCTATAGATTATGACGGCAAAATATTTAAGCTCAATGATAAAGACGGATATACTATAAGCTGTATAGACAAAGAAGCATATGAAGCTACATGTGAAATAGTCGACATGGAATCTTACGGTTTTTATCGGTCTTTTCTCCATACCACGGACAATGCCCGCATGTTTAAAGTTGTATCCGACCACTTTGAACCGCATAAGGTTACGAAAGAAAAAACAAAATCACTTATTTTTAACGCTATAGAAGAAATTTTAGAAAAGGTGCGAAGATGAAAACAGCAGTTGTAACGGGTGCGAGCAGCGGAATCGGAAAAGAGATAAGTAAAAGACTTTTATCTCTGGGCTACAAGGTTATAGGAATCAGCAGAAGCATAACAAAAGATGATTTTGAAAATAAAAACTTTACTCCGTTTCAAACAGATTTATCGAATGAAGCAGCAACACTCTCTACATGTGAATATTTAAAAAAAGAAGATGTTTTCATGCTAATCAACTGTGCAGGGTTTGGCAGATTTGAGCCGCATGAAGAGCTAAGTTTAAAAACTATAACAGAGATGATGTTCGTAAATCTGACAGCTCCGATACTGCTTACAAACACCCTGCTTCGAGATCTTAAAAAAAATGATGGTTATCTCATCAACATCAACTCCATAGAAGCCATAAGAGCAAGTAAATTTGCAGCGCTTTACAGCGCGACAAAAGCAGGACTTAAAGCGTTTGGAGATGCACTGTTTGAAGAAACAAGAAAAACAGGACTTAGCGTTACAAACATAAATCCAGACATGACAGAGAGCTCTTTTTATGATGATTTAAGATTCGAGACAAGTTCTAAAGAAGATGAAAAACTATTGGCATCAGATATCGCGGACGCAGTTGAACATATACTAAACATGAGAAAAGGCGCAGTTGTCAGTGACTACACCCTAAGAAGTTTAAAATTTGGGATTACTAAAAAAAAGTTATGATGTGATATCCAACTTGCCGGCAGTATTTGCCTGCATAGATTTTAAAAAAGATAAATTATTTTTAATCTGTCTCATAGAGACAACAGTCTCATCTTGCAAAGTATGCAGCAATATAGACGCTTCTCTTAGAAGGTACATCGCCTCTTCTATCTCTTTTGCATCATCTGCTGGATTAAACTTCGGAACATCTTCCAGAAGCTTACTCAAAGCATCTGTATTTTTCTCAATGATGGCAATTTTAAGTTTAGTTGTCCACATGCGTAGATTCTCTCCAAGCTTCTGAGAGCCCTTTAAAAACATTACTTACTTCATCAATTTTATCTGTATCATTTTCCAGACTTGCAGCACCGAGAAGTCGTATCTCATAGGCATATAAACCTTCAAGATACTGAGAAACTTGACCTTGTTTCATATCTAATACAGAAATTAGCTCCGTAATAATCGCGATAGAACGGTTTATCCAGTAAACTTTTTTTTCAATATTTTTCTCTTTTATCGCTTTTTTCGCTTGAGCATTAAAACGTAACACACCTTCATAAAGCATTGCAATAAGTTTTTCTGGAGATTCAATCCCTATATTATTTTGAGCATAAGTGTTATAAGCTGTATTAGCATACATTTTAGATCCTTTTTTATTTTTGTCATCCGGACTTTTCATGCCTTAACTATCGACCCATATTTTTATTTCTTTAGTAATTTTCATCAAATGCTTAGCAGAAAAATTAAATTAAATTATTTTTTATAAGTGCCGATATATCAGTCATTAAGGTGAAAAAAGGATTTGTTATGGCTGGAGTAAACTCGCTTGGTATCGGTTCTGGAGTACTTACCTCTGACTTGCTTGATAAGTTGAGAGCTGCGGATGATGCCAGCATCATCAAGCCATTAGAAAATAAAATCACATTGGCAAACCAAAAAGATGATGCATATACTCTTTTATCATCTTTAATGACTACATTCAAATCCAGCACTACAGCTCTGGATGGAGATAATCTTTATTTGAATCGTGCCGTTACCGGAAACACTGATGCCGTAACTGTTACAGCAGAATCAGGTTCCGATGTGCAATCTTTCAATATCACGAACGTCAATAAAGCTGAAAAAGATGTTTGGAATTCTATAGCTCAAGATTCTACAACAACTGCAATTCCTACCCTTGGTGCCGGAATTTTAACCATACATATTGACGGAGAAGATTTTGAGATACCATATACAGCTAGCAGTTCTCTAGATAATATAAAAACCTCCATAAATGAAATAGCCGGAGAAAAGGTTACAGCATCGGTTTTACAAGTTGGAGATAGCAGCTACGAACTGGTCATTACCTCAGATAATCTCAATAAAGCCATGACTTTTACAGATGACGGAATTACTACAAAGTTAGCCACTGCACTGGGTTTAGACGATGTAGCATACAACATACAACCAGCAAAAGCAGCCACTTTTAATCTTAATGGTATTGGGATAACAAGGTCTACAAACGATATAAGTGACTTAATAAACGGTGTGACAATAAAACTTAACCAAAATCAAGCAGTTGATGATAGTGCGAGTGTAAATATTGCCCAAAATGACACAGCCATAAGTTCTGAAATTTCTATTTTTGTTCAAAACTTCAACTCTCTTATAACAAACTTGCAAGACATGACAAGATCAGACAGAGAAAGCGGCAGCGTTGGTATCTTTAATGGAGAAAGTTTTGTAAAATCAATATCCAGAGATATAATTAGTCTAGTTGCACAAATAGATATAAATGGTGCCTCGCTAGTAGATTACGGAATCGACATAGACAGATATGGTGTTATGAGCTTAGACTCTTCGATATTTAACGCAAAATTTAGTGAAGACCCGCAAGCTATGGAACTTGCTTTTAGCGGAAACAGTACGACAGACGGTATCTTTACAAAACTCAATACTAAAATGGAAAACTACATGGGCTACAATAAGCTCATGACTAACTTCTCTAACCAACTCAGCAGTTCAAAAGAAAATCTTACATCGCAATACGACAGACAAAAAGCAACCCTCGATGATCGTTATGCAATCATGGCAAAAAGATTTACTGCTTATGACGCTATGATTAGTAGATTAAACTCACAATTTTCATCATTACAGATGATGATTGATGCAGAAGCCAATGCAAACAATAACTAACCATTTTCTTTATCCTGCGGCTTGAGCATATAAAATATCATAGTTTATTTCTTTTAATATCATTGATTAATCTGTTCCATCTGTTATGAATTTTCTCATTATTTACAATCTTCTGCCCGTTTTGTCCTTTTCGACTGGCGTGATATAAAAACTCCCCATTAAAATTATAAACAGGTATTAAATCCTTTCTTTTATCAGCAGGAAGAATATTAAAGTTTATACTATCGAGAATAAGTGGAATAGAAGATGGTGTTTTAAAATAACTTAGAACAATATGTAGTCTTTTAAAATCTCTTGATTTTACATACGAAAAATAGAGTTTTTCGCTCTCTATTCCAAGGTTTCGAAGAGAAAAATATTTTGCAATTACATAATCTTCACAATCTCCTTTATCTTGGCCTAAAAATTCCAAAGGGGTAGCCCAGTAGTCTTTTTGACCCCATATTTCTATATCTTCAGAATAGGGTACATTATTGAAAAAATTATTGATTTTTTCAAGTTTTACTTCAGTTGAACTATTTTGGAGTTCATGCAACTTTGCATTAAATGCTTCATATCTGTTGCGTGCATACATACCATATTTTTTTTCAGCTTTTTGGATGATAGCTTCAGGGATTATACCGGGGATTATTTTTTCGAGTAGTATTGGTTTTTCGTAAATAATTTTCTTTTCAACCGTGCGTCTTGAACAGCTTGTTAAAATTAAGATTAATAATAAAAATAATGGCATATATTTCAACTGCTCTACCTTTTGTC
>CALCGG010000175.1 GCA_937900945.1 uncultured Sulfurimonas sp.
ATGCAGATTCTTGACGGTAAAGCACTTTCACAAAAAATAGAACAAAAAGTAAAAATAGATGTAAAAGAATTTAAAAATGATACTGGCTCAGTTCCTGGTTTGGCTGTAGTTTTGGTAGGTCATGACCCGGCAAGTCAAGCTTATGTCAGCATGAAAAAACAGGCTTGTGACAGAGTTGGTTTTTATTCGGTGACGCATGAGATGCCTGAAGACATTTCCCAAGAAGCGATAGAAAACACAATTATCATGATGAATAAAAATCCAAATATTGACGGAATTCTTATCCAGCTTCCGCTCCCTCCTCAAATAGACACAACAAAAATACTCGAACTTGTAGACCCTAGCAAAGATGTAGACGGTTTTCATCCATATAATGTGGGACGTTTAACAACAGGACTTGATGGTTTTGTGCCATGTACTCCGCTTGGTGTCATGGAACTTTTAAAAGAATACAATATAGATGTAAAAGGTAAAAACTGTGTAGTTGTCGGAGCATCAAACATTGTAGGAAAGCCGATGGCAGCCCTGCTTTTAAATGCAAATGCGACAGTTGAAATTTGTCATATTTTTACAGATGATTTGAAAAAACACACACTTGATGCAGATATTTTACTTGTTGGTGTCGGTGTTATAAATCTCATAAAAGAAGACATGGTGAAACACGATGCAATCATCATAGATATTGGGATTAACAGAGCCGAAAACGGAAAACTTGTCGGTGATGTTGACTATGAAAATGTAAGCAAAAAATGCTCTTACATCACTCCGGTTCCAGGCGGTGTAGGTCCCATGACAATCGCAATGCTTTTAAGTAACTCCCTCAAAGCTGCAAAAATTAACGCAAAGAAGAACGTGTAAATGAAAGAATTTTTAAAAAAATCGTATAGATTTTCAAACTCATGGACCGGAACTATTATCATAGTTCTGTTTATCATATTTTTTATAGCTCAAGCTTTTAGAATCCCATCTGGCTCCATGAAAGACTCTCTTCTCATCGGAGATCATCTTTTTGCCAAGAAATTTGCTTATGGCATTCCTATGCCTCACATCCCTTTTTTAGAGATGTCTATCATGCCTTGGAATGACAAACTCCGTTTAATGGATGGAGATACTCCTCAAAGAGGCGACATAGTTATTTTCAGATATCCAAACAACATCAAGCAGCACTTTGTAAAAAGATGTGTAGCACTTGGGGGAGATGAACTTTTTGTTTTAAACAAGGATTTATATCTTCATCAAAATGAAGGTGATGAGTGGATTAAGCAGAATTTTAAAGAGGAAGATATCATAGTTTATGACAACAAGCTCTGGGTAAAAAATCCTTACATGAAAGAGCATCCGGGTATTCACCATGATGACAAAATCATAAATGACGGAAGACACCCGATGCAACTGTTTAATTTTGCTCCTATAAAAATTGAAAAAGACAACTATTTCATGATGGGTGATAACCGTGATCACTCTAATGACAGCCGTTTTTGGGGTTCAGTTCCTTATGATAATGTAGAAGGCACACCTTGGTTTATCTACTTTTCTATCGACGAAAACTGGGAAATAAGATGGGATAGAGTTGGTAAAACTCCTACTGATTTAGAGTCACCGCAACATTTAAACTTGGCTAGAAAAGCAAGAATAAAAGAAGATAAAGCCGATCATGGAATCTATTGATATTTTAAAAATTGCTGCGGCAGTTTTAGCTTTAGCAGTAGCAATTATCGGGCATGAGATTATGCATGGCTGGGTAGCGTTCAAATATGGCGACACGACTGCGAGAAATGCCGGAAGGCTCTCTATTAATCCGCTCATACATGTGGACTTGGTCGGTACGATTATAGTTCCTTTATCGATGTATTTTATCCCGATACTTCTTGGCGGTGAGAGCGGATTTTTATTTGGCTGGGCAAAGCCGGTACCTGTCAACATGGGAACTGTTATCGGCAGGGGCGGATACAATGCCGCGATGCAGGTCGATTTAGCCGGAATAGTATATAACTTCACTTTAGCAGTTGTTGCTTCCATCGCTGTTCTCGCCATGGATAAACCAACAAGTGCGGATAGTTTAGCCTACATATTTAGCTATATTTTTGTATTTCAATTACTTGTAATAAATGTAGTTCTGGGGGTATTTAATTTACTTCCTATTCCACAGTTTGACGGAGCGCATTTCATTATGCACTTGGCATTAAAAAACAAAATCAATGCAGTTGCAGAATTTTTCTACAAAAATGAAAGATATGGAATTATCGTAGTTTTAATTGTGCTTATGACACCGCTTAAGGACTATTTGCTAATCCTCCCTGTACAAACAATTTTACAGCTACTATTATCATAAAAGGAAAAATATATGAAATTTTACATAGGTACTGACCACGCCGGACTTGACTTAAAAGATTATACCGTTGAACTTCTAAAAGAAAAAGGCCACGAAATTATAGATTTGGGTCCATTTACAAAAGACAGAGTTGATTATCCTGATTATGCAGTCAAAGTCTCCCTGGCTGTTTTAGAAGATTCTGATGCGCAGGGTATTTTAATCTGCGGTTCAGGAATTGGTATGAGTATGGCAGCAAATCGTCATACTGGAATAAGAGCTGCTTTGTGTCATGATGCGTATACGGCAACTGTTGCACGCGGACATAATGATGCAAATATTTTATGTTTTGGTGAGCGAATTATAGGACAAGGTGTCGCCGAGTCGATACTTGATGCGTGGATTGCCGGCAGTTTTGATGGCGGCAGACATGTTGGACGTGTTGAAAAAATTGAAGCTATATACTCTAAGTAAATAAAGGAAACTCATGTTCTGGGAATGGTCACTTCTAACAATTTTATCAATACTGTCTATATACCTGTTTGTTAAGATGTTCTACTTTAAAAGTATTACAAACAAAGAACAAAGAAGCAACGAGTTGATGAAACTAACCCTTCAAGAAGCTGAAATACTTATACGAAAATATCAGATACAGCTACAGCGTGCACTTGGGAATGTTGATATTTTAAGTGAAGAGATGACAAAACTAAGAAATGAGTTAAAAGTTTTAAAATCAAGAAATACTAAACACAGACAAGAGACTGATCGGCTAAATGGTAAAATCAAAGCACTTGAGAGTCGAATAGACGCTCTACTATAAGGATGAAGATGCAACTTAGTTCTAGTGACAGAAAAATAATTGAAAATTCTATAAGAGATGTAGTGGATTTTCCAAAGCCCGGAATAATTTTTAAAGATATTACTACTTTGTTAAATGATAAAGATGCTTATGCTGCTTTAATGAACCATTTGTATGAAAAATATAAAGAGTATAACTTAGACTATATAGCAGGTATTGATGCCAGAGGATTTATCTTTGGTGCAGCTCTTGCTCAAATGCTTGGACTTGGTTTTGTTCCGATTAGAAAAAAAGGAAAACTTCCCTATACAACCATAAGTGAAAAATATTCTTTAGAGTATGGTGTAGATGAAATAGAAGTTCATATTGATGCATTTAGTAAAATTCCACATGCAAGAGTTCTTGTCATTGATGACTTAATCGCAACCGGCGGAACAGCAAATGCAGCAGCAACACTTGTAAATCAGGCAGGCGCAAACTGTGTGGAGGCCTGTTTTATTATAGGTCTTAATTTTCTAGACGGTATCAAAAATCTAAAAGAAAAAACTGATGTCTATACTATAATCGAGGTGAACTAATGTATATCCCAAAAGCTTCTAAATTTGATCCGGATGAAAACGGACACTTCGGGATTTTCGGTGGGAGATATGTTCCTGAGACACTCATGCCGGCGCTCCTGAAACTTCGCCAAGAATACGACTTGATTCGCTTTGATAAAGACTTTTGGAGTGAAGTCGACTACTACTTGAAAGATTATGTAGGTCGCCCTTCTCCGCTTTACTTTGCTGAAAATATCTCAAAAGAGCTTGGTGCAAAGATCTACCTTAAAAGGGAAGATTTAAATCATACAGGTGCTCACAAAGTAAACAATGTTATCGCTCAGGGATTGATGGCTAAGAGACTTGGTTATAAAAAAATCATAGCTGAAACCGGGGCAGGTCAACATGGCGTGGCAACTGCAACAATTTGTGCTCTTTTGGACTTAGAGTGTGAAATATTTATGGGTGCAAAAGATGTTCACAGACAAGAACTGAATGTTTTTAGAATGAAGCTTCTTGGTGCAAAAGTAAATTCTGTTGAGAGTGGCTCAAAAACGCTTAAAGATGCCATGAATGATGCGATACGTCACTGGGTAACAAACGCAAGAGACACTTTTTATATCATAGGAACTGTGGCAGGTCCTCACCCCTATCCGATGATGGTAAGAGATTTTCAGGCTATCATAGGTTATGAAGCAAGGGCTCAAATACTTGAGAAAGAGAATCGTCTGCCTGACCATGTGATTGCATGTATCGGTGGCGGCTCGAACGCCATAGGAACATTTCAGCATTTTTTAGAAGATGAGGAAGTTGAATGTATAGGCATTGAAGCCGGCGGACTTGGCATTGAAACAGATAAACATGGCTGTTCACTCAAGAAAGGTCGTCCCGGAGTCTTACATGGGCAAATGAGCTATCTGCTTCAAGATGAAGATGGTCAAGTGTTAGAAGCTCATTCTATCTCTGCCGGTCTTGATTATCCGGGTATCGGACCGGAGCACGCTTTTCATAATGATAATAAATCTGTAAGTTATGACAATGTTACAGACCAAGAAGCATTAGATGCTTTTGTATGGCTTTCACAAAAAGAGGGAATTATTCCGGCATTTGAGAGTGCACATGCGGTAGCATATCTTAAGAAAATGCCAAATATTAAAGATAAACTAATTATTGTAAATATCTCAGGTCGCGGTGATAAAGATATGATTCAAGCAAAAGACTTGCTTCATTTTGATGATTGAAACTTGAAGGATAAGTCATGAAAAAGCATGCCATAGAACAAACTACAATTTTTATGAGCATACTAAAATGGCTGGCACTTTCTTCTGGCATGGGGATTATAATCGGTGCCAGTGTTACCCTCTTCTTAAAAATATTGCAACTCTCGGAGACGAGCCAACACTATCTGCCCTTCAACTATTATTACATGCTCCCTTTTGCTCTATTGGCAACAGTTTGGTTAGTCAAAAAATATGCTCCGGACGCAGAGGGGCATGGCACAGAAAAAGTGATAGAAGCTATACATAAAAAATCCGGCAAGATAGAGATTGAGGTTATTCCGGTAAAACTGCTCGCAACCGTTTTAACTGTTTTCTCCGGAGGCTCTGTCGGTAAAGAGGGTCCAGGAGCACAAATAGGCGCCGGGATGGCATCTGTTATCTCCGATTTTCTTCATTTTTCCAAGGCTGATCGTAAAAAGTTAGTGATTTGCGGTATCGGTGCCGGCTTCGCATCCGTTTTTGGCACGCCTATAGCCGGTGCTATTTTTGGACTGGAAGTACTTGTGGTCGGACTGATTCGTTATGATGTTTTGTTGCCGTCCTTCATAGCCGGTTTTGCCGCATTTTCAACTGCACAGTTTTTAGGTGTAGAGTATACATATTTTGATGTTAATTTCGTTCAACATGTTGAACTGGACCTTCCTCTCATAATAGAAGTTATTTTAGCTGGATTATTTTTTGGAATGGTCTCTGATATTACCATTACAACACTCAAGAGAACATCAAGGCTTGTTCAAAAAATCCCATTAAATATTTATGTCAAAGCATTCAGCGGTGGAATTATTTTAATACTTCTTTCATCAATTTTCGGTGAACAATATTTTGGATTGGGACTTGGAACTATCGACAATATCCTTCAGCCAAATCCAACTATTTCCCAAGATATCCCGTGGTATAGTTTTTTAATTAAAACAGTATTTACGTCTATTACATTAGGTGTTGGCGGAAGTGGAGGGATTGTTACTCCTATATTTTTCATAGGAGCAACGAGCGGTCACTGGTTTGGTGTATTTGCCGGAGATAATCATATAGCTTTTTTTGGAGCACTCGGCTTTATCAGCGTGCTGGCAGGAACAACGAATGCACCGATAGCGGCAACCTTCATGGCGATGGAACTCTTTGGACTGGAGGTTGCGCATTATGCCGCACTTTCTGTAGTTATAAGTTTTGTGATGACCGGACATAGAAGTGTATTTGCTTCCCAAATTTTGGCTATGAAAAAGTCAAGTATGCTTAAAATTGAGATGGGTGAAGATATTGCACATGCATCAATAGATATAAAAGATAATTATTTTGATAAAATTCGAGATCGTATACAGCAGAAACGAGAAGAGCGAAATAAAAAAAACTAAAAAACAGGAAGTAAGATGAAGATTCAATTAGTAAACAAAAATATAGAAGATATTAAAACAGATGTTTTAGTAGAGTTTTTAACTTCAGATGAGTTAAGCGAACATGAAAAATTCAAGACATTAAGTCAGGCAGGCTTTAAAGCTGAGCAGGATTCAATATGTTTTTTACATGAGTCAGGTTTCTTGGCATGTGGAGTTGAGAGCAAAAAAAGTGATAATATTAGAAGTGCCGCAGCCAGCATGATTAAAGCACTTAAAGAATCAAATTATGAAAGTGTAAAGCTGGGCGTTATAAGCAAAAGAACAGTCTCTGCCTTAGTTGAAGGTATAATCTTAGGCGGTTATGAATTTAATGATTATAAATCTAAACCAAAAAAGATTAAACTCACAGAAATATCTTTAGCTATCAATGCACTAAACTTTGAAGAGATTGAGAGTTTATTTAATGAATCAATCATTATTGCAAATGCTACATGTTATACGCGCGATATAGTAAACACTGCACCACAAGAATTGAATCCGGAGACTTTTGCACTGCTTGCCAAAAAGTTAGCCAATACAAATGAACTTGAATGCAACATTTTAGATGAGGATGAACTTAAAGAGGAAAACATGAATGCCATGCTGGCGGTCGGTCGAGCTTCTATTCACAAAAGTAAACTTATTCACTTAACATACAAACCTGCCAATCCTAAAAAAATTATTTCGCTTGTAGGAAAAGGTCTTACTTACGATAGTGGCGGACTAAGCCTCAAAGCTGCAGCTTCCATGGTGACTATGAAAATGGATAAAGCTGGTGCATGTGCAGTTCTTGGCATGATAAAAGCAGCGAGTGAATTAAAGCTTGATGTTGAAATCCACGCTTTTATAGGTGCGGTTGAAAATATGATAGGCGGAAATGCTTACAAACCTGATGATGTTTTAGTCTCTCGAAGCGGTACAACCATAGAAGTTAGAAATACTGATGCTGAGGGTCGTTTAGTTTTAGCTGATGTTTTAAGCTATGCACAGGACACTGTAAAGGCTGACACTATGTTTGACTTCGCTACACTGACCGGTGCCTGTGTAGTTGCTCTTGGACCCTTTACTACAGGTGTGATGGGACATTCTCATAAACTAAAGCATGATATATCAAAATCTGCAAGCGAATCTGGTGAATTGACCGGCTCACTTCCATTTAACAAACATCTTAAAACATTTCTGAAAAGTGAAATAGCTGATATTTCAAACACTTCGTCAAAACCTTACGGCGGAGCTATAACAGCTGGAATGTTTTTAGATGAATTCATACATAAAGATATGAAAAACAAATGGCTGCACTTTGACATAGCTGGTTCAGCGTATACTGAGACTCCATGGGACTGTAATGTTTATGGTGGAACTGGTGCGGGTGTTCGTATGATTTGTGAGTACTTAAAAAATATATAACTAAGAGGCATTTAGCATTCTCAGAATGCGACAATGCCTTTAATAAAATTCATTAAACTTTAAATAGACTCAAGTGCTCATTTAATTCTCTTGTGTCTTTTTGCAATATCAAGGCTTTTTCATCAATTGCTTCTATTGATTTAGTATTCTGTGTTGAAATATCATCTAATGTATTAATATTGTCAATAATATCTTGAGTGCTGCTAGCCAAATTTTGTGAAATTAATTCAGATTTTTTAGCCATCTCTGCAGTCTGATTTATTTCACTAATAGCGACATCTATTTTTTTATCAACTTCGTTACTGTTATCAACAAGATTATTCATTGACTTTATATTATGATTCATCTGCATTTCAGTATCAAGGATCCCCTGAACTATTACATTGATTGCTACATTAATCTCTACTAAACTATGCTGCGTTCGTTCTGCCAGCTTTCTTACTTCATC
>CALCGG010000176.1 GCA_937900945.1 uncultured Sulfurimonas sp.
TTCATAATATTTATTTATAAATGTTGGTTTAAACACACAACTAAACAAAAGCAGCTATGTATAATAGTAACCTCTTCGTAACCAAATTTCTCTATAATTGCAGACTTTTTAAACAGGAGATAAAATTTGAGTATTTTTTTAGACAAACTCTTTGCTCATGCAACAAAACTCATAGCTCTTACTATCCTATTTATAGTTGCTTGGATTTTTACTGTACTTGTTCAACATTCAATGGAAGCCATAAATGCTTTTGGATTTGATTTTTTAACTACAGATGTATGGGCACCTAACTTAGAAAAATTCGGGGCGCTCCCTGCTATTTATGGTTCTGTTGTATCAACTTTTATTGCCATGTTATTAGCTATCCCGGTTGCCATTGGAGTTGCAATATTTTTAAGTGAACTAGCACCCGCAAAACTCAAAACACCGGTTGGTGTTTCTATTGAGCTGTTGGCAGCTATTCCGTCAGTTATTTACGGTATGTGGGGACTTTTTTATTTTGTGCCTATTATACGCGATACATTTGGCGGCATTGGTATCAGTATGCTAACGGCTGGAATTGTTTTATCAATTATGGTACTTCCATTTATGGCGGCCGTAACACGTGATGCCATGAACACAACTCCTGATATACTCAAAGAATCAGCATATGCACTTGGCGGAACTAAATGGGATGTTATAAAAGATGTCATCATCCCTTATGCCAAAGCCGGAATCATAGGCTCGGTTATTTTAGCGCTTGGTCGCGCTATCGGTGAGACTATGGCCGTTACTTTTGTCATGGGTAATGTTCACAAGATTTCTTTGGACCTCACTGCACCGGCTACGTCTATACCGGTTGCACTCGCAAATGAATTTACAGAAGCGGACGGCGATCTTTATTATTCATCTCTTTTTGAATTATCACTCATCTTGCTAGTAATTAGTTTTGCAATTATCTCAATCGCTAAATTTTACTTCTTACGAAGAAAAAGGGCACTATAATGACTCATACTCGTAAAAGAATAATCACAAACGCTATAGTTATGACGCTCTCAAGTCTCTCAGCGGTGATAGGCATGGGATTTTTATTTTGGATTTTAGGAATTTTAATTTTAAATGGTGTTGATGCGCTAAGTTGGACTATTTTTACAAATGAAGGTGCTCCTCCAGGTTATGCTGATGGTGGATTGAAACATGCACTCATAGGTCAACTTTATATTGTAGGTGTTGCAACACTTTTTGGTGTTCCCTTTGGAGTGCTTGCAGGAACATACCTTAGTGAATATGGTCAGAAGTCTAAACTTGCTGAAACAATTCGTGATATTTCGGATATTATGATGAGTGCTCCAAGCATTGTAATCGGTGCATTTGTTTATGCTGTCGTAGTTATGCCTATGGGACATTTTAGCGGCTGGGCCGGCTCAATCGCGCTCACTATAATCATGCTGCCGATTATTCTAAGAACTACAGACGATATGCTTCATCTTGTTCCATCAACCTTGCGTGAGGCTGCTTTTGCTCTTGGTGCACCTAAATACAAGGTGATTATACAAGTTGTGTACCGTGGCGCAAAAGCCGGAATATTGACAGGAATACTCCTTGGAATTGCTCGTGTGGCAGGAGAAACTGCTCCGCTTCTTTTCACATCATTTAATGATAATTTTTTAAATACGGACATGAATGAGCCCATGGCATCACTTACGGTTACCATGTTCAACTATGCGACTTCCCCATATGATGATTGGCAAAAACTTGGATGGGCTGCTGCATTTATATTGAGTATGTTTATATTGGGTCTGAACATTCTGGGAAGACTATTTTTACTAAAAAAGAGAGGCAAATAAATAATGGCAACTATCGTTACTATAAAAGAAGAAAAAGCACTTGAAGTTAAGAATTTTGAGTTTACCTATGCTGGCAATGATGAGCCGAGCATAAAGAAATTGACTATGCCTATTGCAAAAAACAGTATTACGGCACTCATTGGACCGTCCGGATGTGGAAAGACGACACTTTTAAGAAGTTTTAACCGTATGCATGACTTGTATCCTGGGAATAAGTATAATGGCGAGATTTTATTTAAAGAAAAAAATATATTAAATAAAAATGAAGATTTAATTCACTTAAGAACACAAATAGGGATGATTTTTCAAAAACCGACAGCTTTTCCTATGAGCATTTTTGATAATGTTGCTTATGGATTGAGACTTCAAGGAATAAAAAATAAAACTGAACTTCAGGATAGAGTTGAAAAATCTCTGCAGGATGCGGCTATTTGGAAAGAGGTAAAAGACAGACTCAAACATGATGCAAACGGCCTCTCGGGCGGGCAACAGCAAAGACTTTGTATCGCCCGTGCTATTGCAGTTGAACCGGAAGTTTTACTTTTTGACGAACCGACATCTGCACTCGATCCGATTTCAACTTCAGGCATAGAAGAATTGGTAGTTGAACTTAAAGAGAGAGTTTCAATTATTATAGTTACACACAACATGCAGCAAGCGGCCCGCGTCAGTGACTATACAGGTTTCATGTACCTTGGTGAACTTATAGAACTTGGGATTACAGAAGAGATGTTTGTAACGCCTAAAGAAAGACTAACTGAAGAGTATATAACCGGTAAATTTGGTTGATTTATTCTTAAAAGAAACCTGACAATAATTTAATAAGAGGAAAAAATGTGTCAATAAAATATAACAAACAAATAGAAGACATTAGGAATAAGATGTTAAATCTTTTAGAAGATGTAACAGAGTCTAGTAAACTTTCGTTAAAAGCATACACAGCAAAGGATTTGAAGTTATTTAGCGAATCGCAAGAGAAACTAAAAAATATACAAGCACAAGCGGATACAATTGATAATGAAATAATCAAGACTTTTGCACTGTATGGTCCTGAGGCTACTGAACTTCGAACTTTAATTGCATTCCTAAAAATGACAAATGAAATCGTTCGTATAGGAGAGGGAATAAAAAAATATTCCCGCAGAATGCAAGAGCACTCTCAAAGCGAGTGTAACTTAGATGAGCTTAACGGTACTATTATTCAACTTCATAAAAGTACGATAAATGCTCTTGACTATACTCTAGAATGCTTTAAAAATTTAGACTCCTGTGCAATCGATGACTTTTATAGAAAAGTGATGGTTGAAGAGAGTAAAAATGATGACTTCTTCGCTATACTCGAAAAAGATATCATGAGTATTATCATAAGAGAAAAAGAACTTGCTTCAGAATATGTAAGAATTTTAAGTACTCTTCGTAAGCTTGAACGCTCATGCGACCGCTCTGTAAATATAGCAAACTTAATGTTGTATGCTAAACAAGGCGGAGAAATAAACTTTCATAGTTAAATCCCTTTCAAAACATAACTTTTAGAAACAAATCCTTAAATATGATTAAATTTTAATCATATTTAAGTTCTCGATTCCAATTAAATAAGCTATACTAAACATTAATTAAAATTCAGGAGAGATGAATGGGAAAATTTGTTAATAATGTAGAAGAGTTTTTTACTTTTTGTGAAGAAAATGATGTTCAATTCGTAGATTTAAGATTTACAGATATTAAAGGTACATGGCACCATGTTACTTACAGAATGAGTGCTATAAATACTGGTATTTTAGAAGCTGGTTTTCCATTTGATGGCTCTTCTGTAGATGCGTGGCAGCCAATCAACAAATCAGACATGCTTTTAAAAGCAGATGCAACAACTGCATTTTTAGATCCATTTACTGCTGATCCAACAGTAATACTTTTCTGTGATGTTTACGATATCTATAAAAATCAAGCATATGAAAGATGCCCTCGTTCAATTGCTAAAGCAGCACTTGCGCATGCAGATTCTTTAGGTATAGCAGATGCTGCGTACTTTGGACCTGAAAATGAATTCTTTGTTTTTGATGATATCAAATTCGTAGATAATATAAATGAAGCTGGATATAAAATAGACACCGAAGAAGGTGGATGGAACTCCGGCACTACTTACCCAGACATGTACAACACAGGTCACCGTCCAGGAACTAAAGGCGGTTATTTTCCGGTAGCTCCAACAGACTCCGCAGTTGACATGAGAGCTGAAATGATGCAAATTTTAGAACAGGTTGGTCTTGAAGTTATCCTGGGTCACCACGAAGTTGCACAAGGTCAGCATGAAATAGGTATTGTTTTTTCAGATATTATTACTGCTGCTGATAATGTTCAGAAGTATAAATATGTTGTAAAAATGGTAGCTCACCTAAACGGTAAAACAGCTACATTTATGCCAAAACCAATGTTTGGTGATAACGGTAACGGTATGCACGTTCACCAATCATTATGGAAAGATGGTAAAAACCTTTTCTACAAGCAAGGAAATTATGCAAATATTTCTGAAATGGGTCTTAACTATGTTGGCGGTATTTTTAAACATGCCCGTTCAGTTGCAGCATTTACTAACCCTTCAACAAACTCATACAAAAGATTATTACCAGGATTTGAAGCTCCAAGTGTATTGACTTACTCTTCTCAAAACCGTTCTGCATCTTGCCGTATCCCTTATGGTGCCGGTGAAAAAGCAACTCGTGTTGAGATGAGATTCCCAGATAGTTCTGCTTGTCCATACTTAGCATTTGCTGTTATGATGATGGCTGGACTTGACGGTATCAAAAACAAAGAGATTCCAATCGGTCCAATGGATGAAGATTTATATGAACTTTCTTTAGACGAGATTCGTGAAAAAGGCATTCCTCAAATGCCTCATACACTTCGTGGTTCATTAGAAGCTCTTATAAGAGATAACGACTATCTTAAACCGGTATTTACGGATGAATTTATCAATGCTTATCAGCACTATAGATTTGAGCGTGATGTATGGCCGGATGAAGGTCGTCCAACTGCTTATGAGTTTAAAACTACTTATCAGTGCTAATCGCTTAAATAATTCAACTTTCTTTTCCTGCTTCATGCGGGAAAAGTCTTCTTCTGTAATATTCTTTTTTTTTATAATCCTCTTTTATATGTTTTTTGATATAATAAACTAAATTTCAAATAAATTGAGTATAAATGAAAAAAGATATGAATCAAGATTTGATTAATGAAATTGTCGCTCTATCTAGTGAGCAGGATGAAAAATTAAATTGGAAGATACTTGAATTCATTGAAATTTATGAAGAACAAAAAAGAGAAATTCAACAGGTACAAAAACAAAATGATTTTTTTGTAAAACAATGGGATAAGCGAAATATTTTAACTCAAGAAAAAGATCTTAAAAAAGACAAAATGCTAGAACAACAGTCAAGATTGGCATCTATGGGCGAGATTATAGATGCTATTGCTCATCAGTGGAAACAACCGTTAAACTCTTTGAGCATGATGAGCGATATGCTCAGGGAAGACTTTAAACTTGGCATAGTTGACCAGCAATACATTGATGAGCTAGACGACACATTTCATCTGCAGATTGATTTCATGGTAAACACCTTGAGTGAATTTAGAACTTTTTTTCGCCCCTCAACTCAAGATGAACTTTGTTACATGCAAGATGTCTTAAGCAGCGTACAAATACTTATGAAAGATGAACTTCTTTCTCAAAATATATATTTAGACCTTGACATAGACAAAACCATAAAAATAAATGCAAACAAGAATGAATTCAAGCATCTCTTTATAAATCTAATCAACAACTCCATCGATGCCTTTAATGAAAAAAAGATAACTGAAAGAAAGATTTTTATTAGATGTTATCGCGAAAACAGTAATATCTATATTGAGGTAGAAGACAATGCCCAAGGAATAAGTCTTGATGTGCTTCATGAAATATTTAAACCAAACGTTACAACCAAGCCCGAAGGAAAAGGTACGGGTATTGGTCTCTACATGTGTTCACAAATAGTAAAAAAGAATAACGGTACTATAAATGTGCATAACACAGAAACTGGTGCTTTCTTTACAATTACTTTACGACAGACAACTAAATTATAATCTCAACTAACCCTATAACTATAAATTTGATATAATTCCGAACTTAATAACAAATGTAAGAGTGTGTTATTAAAAATTTCAAGTTTAAAGGATTCATTATGAATCGAATTCCACAGGGCAAGTACAAACCTTATCCAAAAATAGATATGCCAAATAGAAAATGGCCAAACAACAGCATTACAAAAGCTCCAACATGGTGCAGTGTAGATTTACGCGATGGTAATCAAGCACTAATCAACCCTATGAATATGGAAAAAAAACTTGAACTTTTTACACTCTTACTAAAACTCGGATTTAAAGAAATAGAGGTTGGATTTCCATCTGCGTCTAAAATTGAATTTGACTTTTTACGCCGTTTGGTTGATGACAGGTTAATACCTGATGATGTAAAAATACAAGTTCTTGTTCAAGCAAGAGAGCATCTAATTGCTAAAACTTTTGAGGCACTTAAAGGTGTTAAAAAAGCGACTGTGCATATTTACAACTCAACTTCAGTAGCGCAAAGAAAGATAGTATTTGGCAAATCTAAGGAAGAGATTATTGCCCTTGCTTTAGAAGGTGTTGACCTGGTTAAGAAGTATGAAAAAGGACATGATGGGGAGATTTTCTTAGAATATTCTCCTGAGAGTTTTACAGGCACTGAGCTGGAGTTTGCAGCGGAAATCTCAAATGCAGTGACTGCAAGATGGGGCATCAGCAATAAGCGAAAAGTTATCATAAATTTACCGGCTACGGTAGAGATGTCAACCCCAAATATCTATGCTGACCAGATAGAGTGGATGAGCGAGCATTTAGATAACCGTGAGAATGTTTTAATCTCTACTCACACTCATAATGACAGAGGAACATCAGTCGCAGCTACAGAGTTGGCATTGTTGGCAGGTGCAGACAGAGTTGAAGGTACACTTTTAAGCAATGGCGAAAGAACAGGAAATGTTGATATTATCACTTTAGCACTCAACATGACATCGCAGGGGGTTAAATCCGGACTTGATTTTTCAAATGTGAATGAAGTGTTGGAGATAGTTGAGAGATGTACTGAGTTACCTACACACCCTCGTCATCCTTATGTCGGTGAATTGGTTTATACAGCATTTTCAGGCTCACACCAAGATGCAATAAATAAAGGTTTAGCATACCAGAAATCTAAAAAAGATCCTTTTTGGGAAGTTCCATATTTGCCGATAGATCCAAAAGATGTGGGCAGAACTTATGAAAGTGTCATAAGAATAAATTCACAATCCGGCAAAGGTGGGATAGCTTATATTTTGGAAAAAAACTATGGCTATCAGCTTCCAAAAGCTATGCATCCTGAGATTGGCCGCGTTGTCCAAACAGTAACTGACGAAAAAGGCAGAGAGCTTGAAGCCAAAGAAATTTTGGAAATATTTACAAACACATATTTTCATCCAAAAGAGCATATCTCTTTTGTTGACTTTGATGTATCGGCACATAAAGGTAAAACGGAATGCACATTAACTTATACATATAATGCTAAAGAAATAGTTG
This sequence comes from uncultured Sulfurimonas sp., assembly GCA_937900945.1. GTDB lineage: Bacteria > Campylobacterota > Campylobacteria > Campylobacterales > Sulfurimonadaceae > Sulfurimonas. Next base: position 7,452 of record CALCGG010000176.1, read on the forward strand.
CAACCGGTGAGGGAAATGGCCCTATAGATGCTTGCAGAAATGCTCTAAGAAAAAAATATAAAAACAAATTTAGCATCAACTCTTACTACGAACATTCTTGTGGGGTTAAAAGTTCTGCAAAAGCTATAGCATACATAGAAGTTCAAACTGCTGAGACTATTTCATGTTTTGGAGTAGGATCGGATACTTCTATTGCGACTGCTTCTATTAAGGCTTTGTTTTCTGCACTCAACAGAGCGTTTAACTAAAACGCTCTGTAACGAAATAAAAGATGCTAGTTTAGCATCTGAGCCAAATCGAACCGATCCAGATTCATCACCTTGCTCCATGCAGCTACAAAATCATGGACAAAGCGCTTTTGTGCGTCCGAACTACCATAGACTTCGGCCAGTGCACGCAGTTGGGAATTTGAACCAAAAATCAAATCGACACGCGACGCTGTCCACTTGAGTTCACCACTCACGCGGTCATTCCCCTCAAACAAATCTTTATCTTGAGAAACTGCTTTCCATGTCGTGCCCATATCAAGCAGGTTGACAAAAAAGTCATTTGTTAGAGCTTCCTGTTGCTTAGTAAAGACACCATGCTGGCTCTGACCAACATTAGTGTTCAAAACGCGCATACCGCCGATAAGAACCGTCATCTCCGGTGCAGTAAGTGTAAGCTGTTGTGCATGGTCAACCAACAGTTCTTCTGCAGAGACAGAGTATTTGGTTTTCATGTAGTTACGAAAACCATCCGCAACAGGTTCTAGTACGCCAAAAGATACGGAATCAGTTTGTTCCTGCGAAGCGTCCATGCGGCCTGGAGTAAATGGTACTGTCACTTTATAACCAGCATTTCCTGCCGCTTGCTCAACACCCGCACAACCTGCTAAAACAATCAAATCAGCGAGTGAAACTTTCTTACCTCCAGCGTGAGCATCGTTAAACTCACCTTGAATTCCTTCAAGTGTAGCGAGTACTTTTGAGAGTTGATCAGGCTGATTCACCTCCCAATCCTTCTGCGGTGCCAAACGGATACGTGCACCGTTCGCGCCGCCGCGCTTGTCAGAACCACGGAAGGTAGAAGCGGATGCCCAAGCAGTGGAAACCAGTTCGCTCACTGTGAGTCCCGAATCAAGAATCTTAGCTTTTAGTGAAGCGATATCTGCTTCATCAATCAGTTCATGATTAACGGCAGGGATTGGATCTTGCCAGATGAGTTCCTCATCAGGAACATCCGAACCAAGATAGCGTGTACGAGGACCCATGTCACGGTGGGTCAGCTTAAACCATGCTCTAGCGAACGCATCTGCGAACGCATCTGGGTTTTCAAAGAAGCGTCTTGCAATTTTTTCGTATGCAGGATCAAAGCGCAGAGAAAGGTCCGTAGTCAGCATAGTCGGCGCATGACGTTTTGAGGGGTCATGCGCATCAGGTATGCTTCCTGCACCTGCTCCATATTTGGGTGTCCATTGATGTGCACCGGCCGGGCTTTTTGTTAGTTCCCAATCATAACCAAAGAGGTTCCATAAGAAGTTACTGCTCCATTTTGTCGGTGTTGAAGTCCATGTGACTTCCAAACCGCTGGAGATTGTATCAGCTCCTTTCCCTGTGCCAAAACTGCTCTTCCAGCCCAGTCCCTGCTCCTCAATGCCGGCTGCTTCGGGCTCAGGCCCCACATGTGAAGCATCACCGGCACCATGAGTTTTTCCGAAGCTGTGACCACCGGCAATCAATGCAACCGTTTCTTCGTCATTCATCGCCATACGTGCGAATGTCTCACGAATATCTTTAGCTGCTGCAAGTGGGTCAGGAACACCGTTAGGACCTTCCGGATTCACATAAATAAGTCCCATTTGTACCGCCGCAAGAGGATTTTCCAACTCCCCATGCTTGTCGGAGAAACGCTTGTCCTCCAGCCATGTATTTTCAAGACCCCAGTAAATATCTTTTTCACTCTCCCAAATATCCTCACGTCCACCAGCGAAACCGAAGGTCTTAAAGCCCATTGATTCCAACGCTACATTACCGGCAAGAATCATCAAATCAGCCCAGGAAATTTTCTGCCCATATTTTTGTTTAACTGGCCAAATAAGTCTACGCGCTTTATCGAGATTTACATTATCAGGCCAGCTGTTAAGAGGAGCGAAGCGTTGATTTCCGCTTCCTCCGCCGCCGCGGCCGTCACCAGTTCGATAAGTACCGGCACTGTGCCATGCCATACGGATGAAAAACGGTCCATAGTGCCCAAAGTCCGCCGGCCACCAATCCTGTGAGTCTTTCATCACTGCAGTGAGATCCTTCTTTAGAGCTTTTAGATCAAGACTTTTAAATGCCTCAGCGTAGTTAAAATCCTCACCCAAAGGATTGGATAAGGCAGAGTGCTGGTGCAGAATATCGAGCTTTAACTGGTTTGGCCACCAATCCTGATTCGACGTTCCGCCGCCTGAAGTGTGTTGTAAAAATTCTTTGTTATCAAACATGACATCCTCCTTGGAATAATATGATTTATGCTATTTCAAACTTTTCTTTATCTCTTTTACAAATTCTGAAATATCATCATGCAAAGCCTGCAAATCTTCTTCATGTTCAACCTCATCAGCCAGTATTTGGCTCACCATGTCATAGGTTACAATATCTTTATTTCTTGTTATGTCAATAATCTCACTATATGTTTTAATAGCGCACTGTTCACCTTTTATAGCATCTTTTAAAATGCTTACAACATCAAAATCATTTGGAGCATCATAGCCGCAATTTGATTGTTTTGTCCACTCTTTTGGATGAAGAAGCGGTGTTCCGCCTAGCTGTATAATCCTGCCTGCTACCAAATTTGCATGTCGAAGCTCATCTGCCGCATGAAGAGTCAGCTCAGATATAGCCGCATCTTTCATAAGCCCTTTTACAACTTTAGCCTCTATAAAATACTGATAATATGCGAGCCACTCATCCGCATACGCTTTGTTAAGCATATTTATAATATCTTTAACCTCTAAACCTTTAATTATTGAATTACCAACTTTTGCCATTTTGTACTCCTTTTGAACTGTGAGTATAAGACAATTAATCTTAAAGGAAAATTATTATCCTTTAAGATTAATTGTCTTAATTGATTGATTATATATAAAAAGTATGAAGAAACTATGAAAAAATATAAATAAAGTTAATAAAAACTTTTTCTTTTTAAAAAGAATATAACACTTAGACTTACAAGTATTGTAGCCATGATTGTAGTAACGAAGATAGTACCATTTGGATTTCCGCTAAAATACAAACCTTCTGTATTCATACCAAAAAATCCGACTATCAGGTTTATTGGTAAAAAGATTGCAGATATAACAGTAAGTGAAAACATAGTTTTGTTCATTTTCTCACTTGCAAGTGTCGTGTAAAGACTGTAAATACTATCTAGCTTGGAGATATTTACCGAGCAGCTTCTAAATATACGGTTTAAGTGTTCTTCTATATCTTCAAAGCCAGTTAGAAGTTTTGAGTCATTTTGGATAATTGTTGAATTTTTAATAAATTCTGAATGAGTTTTAATTGCTTGAGATAAGATTCTCTCAATCCTTACCATCTCTTTTTTGAGCGCAAACCATGTTTGAATTGCATCACTGTCATCATATATATTCTCTTCAAGTTCTTCTATCTGCTCAACATTCATCTCAACTTTCTTCATACCCTTATCTACCATGGAATCAAGTAAATCGTAAAAGGCATTATAATCACCCATTTTACTCAGTTGCCCATTTTCTTTGTTATAGCTGTAAATATTTTCATCTTCATCTAAAACAAAGGAGTGTGATTTAACATCCAAAATATCATCTAAATTTTCAAAAAGTCTGTAGATTAATATTTTGTATTCTACATGATTAAAAAATACGGATGGATGATTTGGATTTTTAATATCTTCTAGATGTAGTTTATTGAGTGATGATTCTTGCATTTATATTCCTTTATTTGGCATCTCTTTGATATGAAGATCAAGCTGAGGGAAAGGTATGACAATTCCGCTCTTATTGAGTGCATTATATATTTCAATCAAATAAGTTGATGTAATGCCCAAGCCTTTTTGTGTATTATCACCTTTTATCCATATTATCAGGTTGAAATCCAGACTGCTGGAGTTCATATTAAGCATCCATACCTTAGGTACTTTATCTTCCATATCTCTTATATGCGGTAATTTTTTGTTTTTATCAATAGCCTCATATATGACTTTTTCAACCTGTGTAATATCCGTTCCATATGCTACCCCAAAAGGGATTTTTAATCTTAAATAATCATCACTTAGTGTAAGGTTTATAACATTGTTTTGAATAAAATGAGAATTTGGAACTAAAATATCAATATGGTCTCCTGTCGTGATAGTTGTAGCACGAAGTTTAATATCAGAGACAACACCTCTTACACCGTTTTCAAGCTCTATATAGTGTCCAACTTCTATGGATTTTTCAAACATCAGGATGATACCTGAGATGAAGTTTGAGACTATGTTTTGCAGACCAAAACCTATACCTACAGAGAGTGCTCCGGCAACGACTGTAAGGGAAGACAGATTTAAACCTATAGAATTAAACGAAGTTATGATAGTTAAAAAGATAATAAAGTAGTAACCCAAATTTGCCAAAAGTGTTCGATTGGAACTTGAAAGTTTTAATTTAATCTTTTCTGATTTCATAATCTTGTTTTTATATATCCAACCGATTAAAAAACCAATAGTAAAAATAGAAACAAACTTTGTAAGCGTAAATAATGAAACTGTTGTACCGCCAAAACTAATCAACGATTTTTCAAATACTTCTCCTGCAAAAGCAAAAGACACTAAAAGTAAAAAGGTAAAAAATACTTTCATGCATAACCTCATCTGTTTTCTTGTTATTATACCTATTTGTACA
>CALCGG010000177.1 GCA_937900945.1 uncultured Sulfurimonas sp.
AAACTGGATATGCAATCTCTTTAGCTCATCCACTTCGCCGTTTTCTATTAAGTAGTTCTGTTGGATATGCTCCAATAGCTATTAAAATAGAGGGTGCAAAACATGAGTTTGACTCTGTTCGTGGTATGCTTGAAGATATTTCTGACTTTATCCTAAATCTTAAAGATATTCGCTTTAAGTTGACAGACGAAGTAACTGAAGCAGAGATAAGCTACAGCTTTACTGGCCCATGTACTGTTAAGGGAAGTGATCTTAATAATGATGAAGTAACAGTTGTGACTCCTGAGTTACATCTTGCTACATTAAATGAAGATTCAACATTGAACTTCAATATTAAAATTGCACAAGGTATTGGTTATGTTCCTAGTGAAGATATCAACACTGGATTAGGCGATGGATATATAGCACTTGATGCTTATTTTACTCCTGTTCGTAGTGCAACATATAAAATAGAGAATGTACTTGTTGAAGACAATCCTAATTTTGAAAGAGTTATTTTAAATATTAGAACTGATGGACAAATTTCTCCATTAGATGCGTTTAGAAATTCATTAGAAGTTATGTATGCTCAGTTAGCAGTATTTAACAGTGAGATTAGTATAAAAGCTCCAACTACGATAGAGAGAGTTGAGGAAAATCCTGATCTAAAAAAATTAACTACTAATATTGATAGTTTAGGATTGAGTGCAAGAAGTTTTAATTGCCTTGATCGTTCAGATATTAAGCTAATAGGTGAAATAACTTTAATGAGTCATAATGATTTAAAAAATGTTAAAAACCTTGGTAAAAAATCATATGATGAGATCGTAGAAAAAGTGCAAGAGTATGGTTTTGCAGTTGGTGCTGATCTTGCGGATGATGTAGTTATTGCATTAAAAAAGAAAATAGAAGCCAAAGAAGCTTAATAAGAGGAATTACACATGAGACATCGTCATGGATACCGTAAACTAGGTCGTACAAGTTCACACCGTGCAGCTTTACTTAAAAACCTAAGTATTTCATTAATAGAACACGGTAAAATTGAAACTACTATTGAAAAAGCAAAAGAACTTCGTTCTTATGTTGAAAAACTTATCACAATTGCTGGTAAGAATGATTCTAACGCTCACAGAGCAGTATTTGCAGCGCTTCAAAGTAAAGAAGCAACAAAAACTCTAGTGAATGAAATAGCTCCTAAGTATGTAGATCGTGCTGGTGGTTATACTAGAATTCAAAGAACTCGTATTCGTCGTGGTGATGCTACTACTATGGCATTTGTTGAATTAGTATAAATATTCAATAAGACGCAAAAAGGGCTTTGCTCCTTTTGCTACGCTAACGCTGAGTTTCACTCGGCGTGATGCTTCACACCCCAAGAGTACTTCATCGTTGCACTTAGGGCGCGCACAGTAAAACCGTGCTTTTTAAAATCCCCCAAATTTATTTCCCCATGCCAAATTACTTTAGCATGAAATTATTCTAAAAAAGGATATAACATTATGAGTAATTTCGCATTTGGAACATACAGAATAAGTGATTATAATCCTCAACATATTGAAGCACTTAAAGCTGCCATCTCTTCTGGGATTACAATGATTGACACTTCTTCCAATTATATGGATGGTGGAGCAGAAAGAGCTATAGCCCTTGCATTTAGAGACTTTGATGATGAAATCAAAGCAAACATCAAGATTGTTAGTAAATATGGATATATTCAAGGCACTAACATGTCAAATCATAAAGAAATGCCTTTTGAAGAGGTAGTAGAATTTAGTGAAGATTGTTATCATTCCATTTCTAAACCTTTTATGAAAAATCAATTAAGCGAGTCATTGTCAAGATTGGAGATGAAAAAAATAGATTGTTATCTGCTTCATAATCCAGAATATTATCTGCTTGATGCTATAAATAAAAATATTGATTATGATACAAGACTTGATGAGATGTATAGACGACTTTATGAAGCCTTTATCGGCTTAGAGGAAGAGGTTCAAAACGGAAGGATTTTTTCTTATGGAATAAGCTCAAACAGCTTTTCAAAATCTCATGATTCAGAAGAATTTTTGCCTTATGAAGATTTGTTGACATTAGCAGATAAGGCAGCAAAGTATGTCGGCAATGATATGCATAGTTTTTCTACTATAGAACTCCCAATAAATTTGCTCGAAAGAGATGGTCTGAAGTGTGCTTCCTGGGCGAAGGAAAATGGTTTGAGAGTTCTGGTAAACAGACCTTTAAATGCGCAATATAATGGAATGATGTATCGTTTGGCAGATTATGAAGAAAGTATTGAATATTTTCATTACTTAAATGAGTTGATGGGAGTCTGTGACAACGAAGAACTAAAACCTCTTTATACCTTATTGGAACAGCTTGATGCAAATAAGCATAAATTTGGTTGGATTGGGGACTATGATTCTTTTCTTTATGCTCAGATAATACCGCATATTAGAAAAAGTTTGGAAGTCCTTGAGGATGCTGAGAAAGAAAATATGTTTAATTATATTGATTTATTTTTAAAAGAATACAGAGAGATGGTACTATACGAGTGTTCTAAAAATACTAAATTAGCATTAGAGGAATTTTTAGATAATGATTATGAACCTTTACAAAAATCAGCTATTAACTATTTACTAAAAAAAGACGAAATAGATTATATACTAGTAGGAATGAGAAAGCCGTCCTATGTATATGAAATTATGGCACTAAAAGGCTAAAACTACGAATCTAATTAAAATTTTTATGACTCGTTAAGCGTTATTGTCATATTTTATGGTACTAAAAAATTTAAAGGATAATTTATGATTCCATTTTCTGATGAAGAACTTATGGCCCCTGTTAAAACGGTCATAGATAAGGTAAGACCGTCGTTAGCACTTGATGGCGGTGATATAGATTTTATAACTGTAAAAAATGGAAGTGTGTATGTTCAGCTCAAGGGTGCATGTATAGGATGTTCAAGTAGTGGCAGCACATTAAAGTATGGAGTTGAGCGACAATTAAGAATGGATATTCATCCAGAAATAAGCGTGGTAAATGTACCTATGGGTATGGAAAACGATATAGACAATTTATAAGAAGCGGTAAAATGAGCACTATAAGCAAATATAAAATATTAACACAAGCAAATGATAGCTTTTCAAAATCTGATTATAAACATGCGCTCGAGCAGTTTGCTATCGTATTGCAAGATTATCCAAATTCAAAAGAAGCTTATAATGGGGTTATACTTTCTGAAATGGCTATGAGCGGAGAGGGTGGCGCAGAAGCTCTTTTTGATTATTATGAAATACTCAAAGATGAAAACAAAGAAGAAGCGGATGATATCATGAGTGAGATTCTCAAAAATATGGACGGCACTTTAGAAAAACTTAGTAAAGTTTTTTCTGAACCGCTTCGAAATAGATTAGAATTTGAAGATGGAATACTTTACCAAGATTTTAAATCAATTATAGATAGCGGAGAGAGTTTTAAGGAAACATTTGAAAATATCATGTTTTCTACTCGTGTAATAATAACCCAAAAAGAAGATTTTATTGATTTTTTAGATAGTTTAATAGAACATGATTTTTCTGAAATGGCATTGACATACATTGAAAGTGCACTTGCAGCTTATCCAGGTGATGAATTGCTTAGAAAATTGTTAAAAAAACTAGCCAAAGGCGTAAGTGTTGAAAATTGAACTACCTAATCAAGATTTTTTATATGTAACTGAAGATTCTAAAGAATGTGACAAAGATACGGCATTTGTTTTAACGGCACAAAATGAAAAATATCTACAAAATGCAAAAGATAATCAAGCGCATTCTGTTATAAAAATTACAGATATTGCAGAACTTTTCGGTGTTGATAAAATTAAAATTGTTGGAATTACCGGAACAAACGGCAAAACTACAACTGCAAGTGCAATATATTCATTTTTACTTGATTTAGGTTATAAAGCAGCTATGCAGGGAACCCGCGGTTTTTTTATGAATGATGAAATAGTTGAGGGTAAATCTCTTACAACACCTTCAGTATTAAATACTTACAAACATATTTATCAGGCTGTAGAAGCTGGATGTGATTTTTTCATTATGGAAGTCAGTTCTCATGCGATAGTCCAAAAAAGAATAGAAGGTCTTAAATTTGAGCTTAAAATACTAACAAATATCACTCAAGATCATCTTGACTACCATAAAACTTTGGGTGAATATATATCTGTTAAAAATAGCTTTTTTCAAGACGAAGGGAAAAAGTTAATCAATAAAGATGAGCCAAAAGCTTCTTTTGTCATAAAAAATACTTACACTTACGGGATTGAAAATTCTGCAACATACAAACTTATGGCTTATTCATTAAATGAAGCTTCAAGCGGAATCATTCAGCATTTTCAAGAAATTGTACCATTTAGTGCATCACTGCATGGTTTTTTTAATCTTTATAATTTAATGGCGGCTATTGCCTCTGTACATCTATTAACTGGAAAAAAACTTGAAGAAGTGGTGGAAGTTGTAGATAACTTTGCCGGCGTAAGCGGACGAATGGAGCAGGTAAGCGTATTGCCAAACGTGATAGTTGATTTTGCCCATACACCAGATGGAATGCAGCAAGTTCTTAATGCTTTAAAAGAAAAAGAGTTACTTGTGGTATTCGGAGCAGGGGGAGACAGAGACACAACCAAGAGGGCACTTATGGGCAGAGTTGCTGCGAGTCTTTCAAAGAAAATATATATAACAAGTGATAACCCAAGAACAGAAGATCCAGAGTTAATAGTTAAAGATATTTTAGAAGGTATTCAAGACAGAAGCAATGTATCTGTTGAGTTAAATAGAAAAAAAGCTATTCAAATGGCACTTGATGACCAAGAGGGTGACGATGTAGTTGTAATACTGGGCAAAGGTGATGAAGCTTATCAAATTATTTATGATCAGAAATTTCCATTTGACGATAGAGAAGTAGTAAGAGAACTTTTAAATATAAAAACAGTTTGATTTGTATAAAACTTAAATAAATAAACTTATTTTTTTCAATGTTTTATATGGGTACATTTTTCGATATAATTGCGTAAAAATTTCAAGGATAATTTTAATGGGAATCCCTCAACCAGCATTTTACATATTTAAATGTGAACAATCAGCTCCTCCAGGCATGCCAAAACCATCATGTGTAACGGCTCAAACTCAGGACCTTTTTCAACATTTAGCACAAACTCTAATGAAAGAAGGGATTATGGGAACAGTTCAGCCAATCCGTACTTCATGTATGAATCGTTGCAGTGCCGGTCCAATAATGTTAGTTGAACCAGGACACACTATGTACGCAGGCCTTACAAAAGAAAAAATTGACCGCATTATTACTGAACATATTGTAGGTGGAAATGTAGTGGAAGAGTTTGTAATCGATTCTGAGATGTGGGATGCACCAATTACTCCAGCTGATATGAAAAAGCAGATGGGAAGATAGGAAGATAAAATGTTAATAGAAATGTTGTACAGTAAAATTCATCGTGCCACGGTAACGGATGCTAACTTAAACTATGTTGGCTCTATTACGATAGATGAAGAACTTTTAGAAGCTTCAAAGATGAGAATCGGACAGAAAGTTGAGATTTTAAATGTCAATAATGGAGAAAGATTCTCAACATATGTTATTCTTGGCGAGCGCGGCAAGAGAGATATCTGTTTGAATGGTGCAGCTGCCAGAAAAGTTCATAAAGGCGATAAAGTGATTATTGTAGCTTATGCTACTTATGATGAAAAAGAACTTGAGAATTATAAACCAAAAGTTGTTATCTTGGATGAGAATAATGATATTGAGACAATAGCAGAGAGCATATAATGTTTTCAAATTTAGGTGACATGGGCAAAATGCTTGCAGGGATGCAGGAAAATGCATCAAAACTTGAGGCTGAACTCGAATCTAAAAATTTTAGTGTTAAAAGTGGCGGTGGCATGCTTGAGGTGAGCATGAATGGAAAGGGTGAAGTTGTTGACTTAATAATTGATGATTCACTGATGTCAGATAAAGATTCCCTTCAAATTTTACTCATCAGTGCCATTAGCGATGTAAATAAAATGGTTCAACAAAATCAGCAGAGCAGTGCTATGGGTATGCTAGGTAACCTGGGCGGGATGAACCCTTTCGGGGCAAAATAGGTGCTCCGCCTATTAGCAACCTTAACACTTCTTTTTTTTAATCTTCAGGCTACATGTGAAGGCGGCTATGACTCCTGCATACAAAAAATAATCGACTCAAAATCAATTCAAAATCAAATAATTCAGATACCGGTAACTCAAAATCAAAGATTGGTTTTTTCAACTTCACTTCCATCATCATTCAAAGTTATCAAGAGTGACCCGTTTTTATCTTTATATTTAGTTGAAGATAAAAATTGTTTCAAGTATCCTTTTGCAATAAATAATCATTTAGCTTTAGGGCAGGCATCTGTAAATGATAAAAGTGCAGTTGAAGTAAAGATTACAAAAAATCAAATTGGGTTAAATAAATTTGCCGGTTTTGATGAAGCTTTATTTGTTCCGGCAATACTCACAAACAGTTGCTGCAATTTAGAAGGGATAGTAACCCCTCAAGGCATAATCCAAAAAGAGTATCTACAAAGATTTATGCAAACAAAAAACAGTGATTATTCAGATATTGGCATTAGAGTCAAAGATGAAGCAGGTTTTGTAATTGTAACTGCAAGTGACCCGTTTATGGAAGATAATAAGTTTCAAAAAGATGATTGCATTTTAGAATATGACGGAAAAAAAGTAAAAGAAGCTTCTTTGTTTATGAAAGATGTACTATTTTCTAAAATAGGCTCATCTCATCGTGCAACCATTAAGCGTAATTCAAAAATATTGAAATTTGAGTTAAAAACCCAAAAAAGATATGGCGGCGGATATATCAGCGATACTTTTTTAGAGCAAAAGGGGATATATTTTGATAAAGATTTACATATCACTAAACTAGAACAAAACTTTAAAAATTACGGATTACTTTTGGGTGATAAGTTATTGCAGGTTAATGGGAAAAAAGTTCAAAATGAACAAGATTTAATCGAGTATATTTCAAATTTCAAAGATTTTTCCACATTGCTATTTGAGAGAGAACATTTTCAGTTTTTTGTACAAATTAATTAGCTAGAATTGCAAATGCAAAAATTTGAAGACTTTTTATTAGAAAATTTGCCAGTGTCAAAAAGTATCCATCCAACTTATGAGGATGCACTTCACAAGATGCTTGAAGCAGGCGGAAAAAGATTTCGTCCCGCTTTGTTACTTGGTGTAGTGAACTCTTATAATCCTCTTTTGCTTGATGGTGCCAGACATGCAGCGTATGCTATTGAACTGTTGCATACCTATTCACTTATCCATGATGATTTGCCGGCTATGGATAATTCACCTCTGCGCCGCGGTAAACCCACCCTACATGTAGAATTTGATGAAGTCACAGCCATACTTGTCGGTGATGCCCTGAATACTTACTCTTTTGAAGTTTTAAGCAATGCACCATTTTCTGATTACACAAGAGTTGCGTTGATTAGAGAACTTGCAAGTAATGGCGGATTAAACGGTATGGTTTTGGGTCAGGCAATTGATTGCTATTTTGAAAACAAACCTTTAAAATTAGAAGATATAAAAATTTTACATACAAATAAAACTGCAAAACTCATAGCAGCTTCACTGAAGATGGGTGCGATTATAGTCGGTCGTGAAGACTTGGCGCAAAAGCTTTATGAGTTTGGTATAAAACTTGGACTTTTGTTTCAAATCCAAGATGACATTTTAGATGTTACACAAAGCTCAGCAGAAGCAGGAAAACTGACAAATAATGATGAAGCCAAAAATAGTTTTGTCACTATTTTGGGTCTTGAAAAAGCGATGAGTGAAGCTAATATTTTAGCTGATGAATTAACGATTGAATTAGACAGTTTTGATGAGAGCTTACGTAGTGAGTTGTCACCATTACTTACAAGATATATAAATAGACATAAGAATTCTGGCACTTAAAAAGTGCCAAGCTTTAGTCGCCTTAGCGGCGCAAGCGGAGTAAATGGACTTGTTCATTTACGGAACTAATAAATGAAGGTTTCCTTCATTTTATGAAATAAAATTAAGGAAGAATAAAATGCGTCAAAAAATGGCAGACAGTATAAGATTTTTAGCAGCAGATATGGTTCAAGCTGCAAATTCAGGTCATCCTGGTGCTCCAATGGGTTTGGCGGATATCGCAGTCGTTTTAAGTGAACACTTAAACCACAATCCTAAAAACCCTTCATGGTTAAATAGAGATAGATTAGTGTTCTCTGGCGGTCATGCAACTGGTCTTATCTATTCCCTTTATTACCTTTGGGGATACGGCTTAGAGATTGAGGATTTGAAAAATTTCCGTCAATTGGATTCTAAAACTCCAGGGCATCCTGAATTTGGGCATACTGCTGGGATTGAGATTACAACAGGACCCTTGGGTCAAGGTATCGCAAATGCCGTTGGTTTTTCTATGGCTTCAAAATTTGTTGGAGCTCAAACAAATTCAGAGACTGCAGAACTGATTGACCATAATGTTTACTGTTTGTGTGGTGATGGCGATTTAGAAGAGGGAATATCTTATGAAGCTTGTTCAATTGCCGGACATAATAAACTTGACAACTTAATTCTTATCTATGATTCAAACCGTATAACTATTGAGGGTTCTACAGATTTAAGTATTTCTGAAAATATTCGTATGAGATTTGAGTCACAAGGCTGGGATGTTTTAGAATGTGACGGTCATAATTTTAATGAGATTGATGCATCTATTATAACTGCAAAAAGCAATACAAAACCAACAATTATTATTGCAAATACTGTAATTGCAAAAGGTGCCAGCAAACTCGAAGGTTCACACCATGCTCATGGTGCTCCATTAGGAGCAGATGTTATTTCAGAAGCAAAGTCTGCATGTGGATTTGATCCATCAAAAACTTTCCATGTTGATGAAGATGTTATGGCACGATTCAGATGTGCTATAGAAGAGGGTGATTTATTGGAGCGTGAATGGATTCACAGACAAAAAACTCTTCCTTTGATGGAACAAAACGAAGCATTGGCTGCTCTTCAAAATCCTGACTTTTCAAGAATTCAGTGGCCGGAGTTTGATAAGGCGGATGCTACCAGAAATACAAACGGTAAAATACTAAATGCAATAGCAAAAGCTCTTCCAAGCTTTTTAGGCGGTAGTGCAGACCTGAGCCCATCCAATAAAACTTTTTTAAATGACATGGGAGTGTTTCCAAAGGGAAGAAATATTTATTTTGGTATCCGTGAACATGCGATGGCTTCAATAGCAAATGCTATGGCACTTTATGGACCGTTGATGCCTTTTACTTCTACTTTTTTTGTGTTTTCAGATTATCTGAAACCGGCTGCAAGAATAGCGGCTTTAGCTGGAATCCAGCAGTTTTTTATCTGGACGCATGACAGTATCGGTGTAGGTGAAGATGGACCGACTCACCAGCCGATAGAGCATTTAAGCCAGTTTAGAGCACTGCCAAACTTCTATGTATGGCGTCCGGCAGATGGAGCAGAAAATGTAGAGGCATGGAAAACAGCATTACAGATGAGTAAATCTCCATCGGCGTTTGTTTGTTCAAGACAAAATCTTGCAGTTCTTCCAAAAGCTGTACTTGGCGATGCGAGCAAAGGGGGATACCTTTTAGCAAGCGATGAAAATGCAACTATAACCTTAATGGCTTCAGGAAGTGAGGTTGAACTTGCTCTAAAAGTAAAAGAATCATTAAACGAAAAAGGTGTTCAGGTTAATGTTGCCTCAGTGCCATGCTTTGACCTTTTCATTGAGCAGGATAAAGCATATATCGATTCTATAATCCTTGGCACGACTAAAAAAGTTGCTATAGAAGCGGCAAGAGGTTTAGAATGGTACAGATTTGCAGATGAAGTTATCGGCATGGATACTTTTGGTGCATCGGCACCAGCCGAGAAGCTATTTGAAAAATTTGGTTTTTCTGTAGAGAATATCTTAGAAAAGATAAAATAAACTTCGCGAGGTTATAAAAATTTTATAATCTCGATAGCTATAAATATTATCCCTAAAAACAGCAGTGAAGATATTAGAACAAGCGCTGTAACAACTTTTGGAATACAGTCATATAGAGATGCTAAGTTTACATTGGCAATGGCTAGCGGCATAATCAGCTCTATAAATATAATCCCTTTGATCATAGAGTCCAATTCGATACTGTAGAGTACTCCAAATGTTATCAGCGGCAATATCAAAAACTTAACACCTAAAGTCCAGCTTATTAAAGTTTTGTTTAGCTCTTTTATTTTCGTTCCGTACAAATAAATCCCAAATAAAAACAGCTGCATGGTCATAGAAGCATAAGCTCCCATCATTAACATCTGTAAAATCTCAGAAGATGGCTTATATTCATTTACACTTAAAATAATAGCAACTATCGCAGCCCATAAAATCGGAATTTTAACTATATTTAGAAGTGAAGTTTTCACATCAAAATTACCGCGGGAGTAGTAATAAACTCCGATTGTATAAACAACAAACACATTTACAAGATTAACAACAGTAGTGTATGGAATGGACTGCTCTCCAAAAATAGCTATGTTTAGAGGTATCCCCAGATTCCCTGTATTTCCTATGATGGCGGCTACAGTGGCTACAGAATATTCTTTTTTATCTTTGAAAAGTTTTGAAGCGACAAGTGCAGAGATGACAACAGCAATTAAAACTATAAGCAGATAAATACTCGGTGCCAGAATAAGCGTTATATCTACAGGATGAATTAAAAGTCCCCAAAATGTTAAAAAAACCTGTAAAAAATAAACATTGATTAATGTGATAGTCTTGTCATCAATTTTATCTTTAAAGCTCATTTTGGCTATAAAGCCCACAAGTATAAAAACATATATGCTGATAATTGAATAAATTATTGAATTCATAAGCAGGATTATATCAAATAGTGTATAATTCCACGCTCAATCAAACAGGACTAATATATGCAAACAATTGAAAATACAAATAAAATAATAAACGATAATTTGGCAGTGATGCTGTACTTCTCAGCCCCTACATGTAATGTATGTCATGCACTCAAACCTAAGCTTTTAGATGCAATAGAGAAAAATTTTGATCAGTTTGAAATAGTAAGCGTTGATACTTCAATAGAGCAAGAAGTAGCTGCGCAGTTTGGTGTTTTTGCCATTCCTACAGTATTGATTTTTCTTGATGGAAAAGAGTTTTTACGAAAATCTCGCCACATGAGCGTAGATGAAGTGATCCGAGAGATAAAACGCCCTTACGATATTATGACTTCATAAAAGCTATCAGTGAAGCAGTAACTGCAACATTCAGAGACTCTACCCCTCTGTTCATAGGAATAGAGAGTGAGTCATTACATAACTTTTCAACCTCTTGGCTTACTCCATCGCTTTCATTTCCTAAAACAAATATGGTCTTTGCATGCGGTGTTATATCATGAATCGTATGCTTTGCATGTGAAGATAGCAAATATATTTTTACGTCCTCAAGAGTAGGTAGTATCTCTTCTAGGGAATCGCAAAAAAATATCGGCAGTTTAAAAAGTGTGCCTGCACTGGCTTTTATCACAAGTGGAGAAATCTTCGCACTGCTTTTTTTAGGCAAAATTATTCCATCAACATTACCGGCTGCACAGGAACGGATTATCATCCCAAGATTTTGAGGATTTTGAATACCATCAAGTGCGATTAATCTAAAAGTATTCAGATTACGAATCTCTTTGGCATTTTGGTAGCTTTTTGCAATGATGTCGATTGCGACGCCTTGGTCTTGCTTCGCATTTTTGCTTATTCTGCTAAGAGCATTTTTGTTATGGTACGATATTTCGATATTTCTTTTTTGTGCAAGAGTTAGTATCTCTTTTATTGCGCCGTCAGTTTTGTTGCTATCTGCCAAATGAAGTTTGTGGATTTCAATGTTGTTATCTTGCAAAACCTCTATAACAACATTTCTTCCATAAAGAGTAATAATCTTTTCAAAATATGCTTTCTTGTCTAAATACTCTTGTGAATCTTGCAATGTAAAATCCTTAACCTTTTTTAAATTGATGGAATTTTATCACATGCAAGCTTTTGTCTTGACATGTGGTAATTTTAAATAATATTGTAGATGATTTCTGTTTTGTTTTTTACAACTTTGATTTCACTTATATTTAGCCCTTCAATCTCTAAAGCCATAAACTCTTCAATGGAATTAACCGTATGCTCTGCCAGAACACGTAAAACTATCCCTCTATAAGCTTTTGCCCAATGACTTACAGCTTTTCCATTTTTTAAAAACTTGAGTGTCGTATATGGTTTAGTGATATTATAAAATTTATCATAGTATCCAGCGCGTAGGTCTAATATTTCAGACTTGGCCAGATATAAATCCAGCTGATATGAGAATCTGTCTTTATAAAATTTATCAGGAATGATATTTCCAATATTATTGCCCTGTTTAACTTTGTAGTTTGCTATAAAATCCCCACCCAATATCGGTCCATAAAGATTTGAAAAAATTATTGTATTTTCTTTTAGATATATTTTTGCATTTTCATCAAGTGAATCAAAGCCAAGATATTCGTAAGCTACTCCGCTATATCTTTCTATTGCAGACATGCGAGGTGATGTGAAGATATCATTTTTATATATTTCGCATTCGCTGTATTTTTTAAATCCAAAAAGTTTTTTTATCTCTTCTTCGTTATTATTGAGTATTAAATTATTATATTCATTTAAAATCTCGTCTCTGGCTTTATTTGAGCCTAACAACTCTTGAGATTTTTCGTTGCCACCACTCTTTTTGCCTTCTGATGGAGAAAATAATATTTTCAGCATTTGATACCTTTTAAAATTTTGACTGTATGTAATTTTATCTTATTGTAGCAATATAATGATATAATAATCTCTAATTTGTGCTTACTTAATATAACTAATAGTGAATATTAAAATAATAAATAAACTAAAGTAGGTTCTAAGTAATAGGCATTTAATGATGTCTCGATAAGGAAATGAAATGATGCATGCGAGAAGTTTGAATGCAAATGAGATTTTGGAAGTAGTATTTACATACTTAACAGAAGTCTCGTCTTTGAGGAATTATGATGAAATCTTAATGGTTCTTGCAAACATGGGCAGGGCGCTAACTAGTTCTGATAGATGTACCGTATGGGTTGTTAACGATGATAAAACAAAAATATGGACAAAAGTTGCACATGGGATGGATGCTATAGAGCTGCCAATAGATTCAGGTATTGTTGGAAATTCTATTATTTATGGCACTAAAGTTATTATAGATGATGTATATAAAGATGCCAGATTTAACCCTGAGGTTGATAAAAAGACTGGATATACAACTAAAAGTATGATGGTTATTCCAATGCCTGACAATAACGGTGAAATCATAGGTGCATTTCAAGTTATAAATCATCAAGGTGAAAAGGGTGTCTTTGACGATAGAGATATGGAGCGTTTGATGTTGGCGAGTACTTACGCAGCAGAAACCTTAGTTTCAGCAAAACTAACGCAAGAGATTGAAGATACTCAAAAAGAAGTAATTTTTACTATGGGATCTGTTGGAGAGAGTAGGTCAAAAGAGACTGGTAACCATGTAAAAAGAGTTGCTGAATATTCTAAAATTTTGGCTTTGGCTTATGGTTTGAATGATAAAGAAGCAGAACTACTTAAGCAAGTCAGTCCGATGCATGATATCGGTAAAGTTGCTATTCCGGATTCAATTTTAAATAAGCCTGGCCGTTTTAATGCCCAAGAAAGAATTATTATGGATACTCACGCATCCTTAGGCTTTGAGATGCTGAAAAATTCAGATAGACCATTATTAAAAGCAGCTTCGATTGTTGCGTATGAGCATCATGAAAAATGGAATGGCTCTGGTTACCCTAATCGCCTAAAAGGTGAAAACATTCATATATATGGTCGTATTACTGCTTTGGCAGATGTTTTTGATGCGCTTGGCTCAGATAGATGCTATAAAAAAGCCTGGGACGATGAACGAATTTTTAATCTTTTTAAAGAAGAAAGAGGGGAACATTTTGATCCAAAGTTAATAGATATATTTTTTGATAATATAAATAAATTTTTAGAAATTAGAGAGACATTTAAAGATTCATATTATGATGAAGAGGATAGCTCAAAAGAAGTCGATCATATTATTATACTTGGAGCACATGGTACAAAATCAAAAGGGTTCGCAACGAGCGCATTTTATTTAAACGAAAGGAATGTGATAGACGCGGGTAATTTATTGGAGCCACTAGAAGAAAAAAGTACAAAAATTGAAAATATTTGGCTGACACATTCACATCTTGATCATATATCTGACATAGCATCTATAATAGATAATTATTTTTCTCTTCGAAAGACTACTTTGAACATAATAGGATTGCCAGAAACCATTAAAGCTGTAAAAGAGCACTTTTTAAATGATGTAATATGGCCTGATTTTTCAGTAATAAATATGGTTCATTCTGAAAATATGGCAGTTAAATATACGGAAATAAAACTCGGTGTGAAGTATGATATAGGTGAGAATGAGACAATAGAAGCATTTGAAACAGATCATACCGTTGCAAGTTGCGGATACATAGTCACAAAAAATAAAAAATCAATCTTAATAACAGCAGATACGTATTCACTGGATAATGTAATCAGTATTATTGATTCAAGAATAGATATAAAGACGGTAGTGGTAGAGTGTTCATTTCCATCAAGCATGGAACATCTTGCAAAAGAGAGTAAGCATTTAACACCAAAATTATTATTTAGTAAGTTAGAAGCACTTAAAAGAGATGATATTACATTATTGATTAACCATATAAAACCCAGTTTTATAGATAAAATGAGAAATGAGATAGAGGAATATAGTGGCAAATGGGAACCAAAAATACTAAAAGACAATGAAGTTATAAATTTCTCATAAAAACACTTGACATTGAAAATCTTTTGCACTATAATTCTGGCTCAAATTCGATGCCGACATAGCTCAGTTGGCTAGAGCAGCTGATTTGTAATCAGCAGGCCCGGGGTTCAAATCCTCGTGTCGGCACCATTGAATGCGAGAATATTAGAAACAGTGTTAGACCAGAAAAAAACATTAAGTTGTGTAATGGTGAGATAGTCAAGTGGCCAACGACGGCGGACTGTAAATCCGCTCCCTACGGGTTCAGAGGTTCGACTCCTCTTCTCACCACCATTTCAATGGCACATGCGGGCGTAGCTCAGTTGGCTAGAGCGTCAGCCTTCCAAGCTGAGGGTCGAGGGTTCGAGTCCCTTCACCCGCTCCATTGAAATATTCTGGAAGCTGAAGTATAATTTCAACTAAATTAACTTCACATATATAATATTGAATAAATATCTATATAGCTTTTATCTATCCAAAAAAATTAATATTCTATAATAAAAGAATTATTCAATTATTGCTTATAAAATAATATAAATTACTATGCGCACATTATATAAAGCTTGAGGCAGAATTTTAAAGAATGTATATAGTTGCATTAAAAAATTCTGAACAAACAGATTATATCTTAAAGATGTGCAGAGATGCTCTCGTGGCTCAGGGGTAGAGCACTTCCTTGGTAAGGAAGAGGCCGGCGGTTCAAATCCGCTCGTGAGCTCCATCAATAGTGTAAATTTAATTAAATTTATTTGATTAAGCAATAATTGAATGATTTTTGGATACAATTCCATTTCAATTCACAAATAAAGTCGGAGGACACAATGGCTAAAGAAAAATTTAACCGTAATAAGCCACACGTAAATATTGGTACTATCGGTCACGTCGATCATGGTAAAACTACTTTAACAGCGGCTATTACAGCAGTGCTTGCAGTAACAAATGGTGCAAAAATTATGGATTACGATGCAATCGATAATGCTCCTGAAGAAAGAGAGCGTGGTATCACGATTTCTACTTCACACGTAGAGTATGAAACAGATGCTCGTCACTATGCGCATGTTGACTGTCCAGGTCACGCGGATTATGTTAAGAATATGATTACAGGTGCTGCTCAAATGGACGGTGCTATTTTAGTTGTTTCTGCAGCTGATGGCCCAATGCCACAAACTCGTGAACATATTCTTTTATCTAAACAAGTTGGGGTACCTTACCTTGTTGTTTTCATGAACAAAGAAGATATGGTTGATGATGAAGAGCTATTAGAATTAGTTGAGATGGAAATCCGTGAACTTTTGGATATGTATGAATTCCCTGGAGACGATACTCCAATCACTACTGGTTCAGCTCTTAAAGCTCTTGAAGAAGCAAAAACTGGTACTCTTGGTGAGTGGTCAGCTAAAATTCAACAATTAATGAAAACAGTAGATGAGTATATTCCTGAGCCAGTTCGTGAAACTGACAAAGATTTCTTGATGCCGGTTGAAGATGTTTTTTCAATTTCTGGTCGTGGTACAGTTGTTACTGGTCGTATCGAGCGTGGAACAGTTAAGATTGGTGAATCAATCGAAATCGTTGGTATTAGAGATACACAAACAACTACTGTAACTGGTATTGAAATGTTCCGTAAAGAGATGACGGTTGGTGAAGCAGGCGATAACTGTGGTATTCTTGTTCGTGGTATCGGTAAAGATGATGTTGAGCGTGGTCAAGTTCTTTGTAAGCCAAAGACTATTACACCTCATACAAAATTTACAGCTGAAATTTATGTATTAAGCAAAGATGAAGGTGGTCGTCATACTCCATTCTTTACTAACTACCGTCCACAATTTTATGTTCGTACTACGGATGTAACTGGTGCTATTACACTACCAGAAGGTACTGAAATGGTTATGCCTGGGGATAATGTTAGCATTACTGTTGATTTAATCCACCCAATTGCTATGGAAAAAGGTACTAAGTTTGCTATCCGTGAGGGTGGAAGAACTGTTGGTGCTGGTGTTGTAGCTGAGATTCTTGCGTAATTCGGATTTTCCGAATTACAAAATAAAAGGTTAAGAAATGCGTGAAACAATCCACCTAGGATGTGAGAAGTGTACTCGTCGTAACTATCACACTAGTAAAAATAAAAAAATTCATACTGAAAAATTTTCAGTAAGAAAATATTGTAAATTTTGTCGTGAGCATACAGTTCACAAAGAGATGAAATTATAATATCTGACACTAAATGTCGACACTACCGCTGCTAAGGCATAAGTGTGGTGTAGTTTTAAACCAGCTGAGGCTGGTTTTTTTAGGCGTGTAGCTCCAATGGTAGAGCACCGGATTCCAAATCCGGGTGCTGGGGGTTCGAATCCCTCCACGCCTGCCACTATTTGTTATTAGTAAAGCTTTAGAGCTTTATTGATAATAAATAGGTAGTTATGGGAAAGTAATAATGAATTTAAGCACACATATCAGAAATGCAAGAGCAGAATTAACTAAAGTAATCTTTCCTACTAAGGGTCAAGTTAAACAAGCTTATATTGCTGTTATTATTGTTGTTAGCGTAATTGCTGCTTTTTTAGCTTTAGTTGACTTGCTTATGTCATCTGTTATGTCAGCAATTTTAGGTTAAGGAGAAAGTATGGCGCATAAATGGTACTCTATTCAAACCTATGGAAATGAAAGAGCTGTTCGTTTAGCAATTTTAAATATGATTGAAGAGATGAAGTTGCAAGATTTCATAGAAGAAGTTATAGTTCCAACTGAGGATGTGATAGAAGTAAAAGACGGAATAAAAAAGGTCAGTGAAAGATCTCTTTATTCGGGGTATGTGTTTGCAAAGATTGATTTAAATACTGAGATTCAGCATTTGATACAATCGTTACCGAAAGTATCGGGTTTTATTGGAGAAGCAAATACTCCAACACCTTTAAGTGAACATGATATTAATGTAATACTTGACCGTGTAAACAATCGTGCAGCTCCAAAACCAAAAGTATATTTTGATAATGGCGAAACTGTTCGTATTATTGATGGGCCGTTTGCAAACTTTACAGGTACTGTTGATGAATATGACTTAGAGCATGGTACCTTGAAATTAAATGTATCAATCTTTGGCAGAGCAACACCTGTAGATATCGCATATACTCAAGTTGAAAAAATAATTTAAATTTAACTAATCAAAAGGAAAAAATATGGCAAAAAAAGTCATGACTTATATCAAGCTACAAATTGAAGCTGGTAAAGCTAATCCAGCTCCACCAGTAGGACCAGCACTAGGACAACGTGGTGTTAACATCATGGAATTCTGTAAAGCATTTAATGAAAAAACAAAAGATAAAATGGGATTTAAAGTTCCTGTAGTTATCACTGTATATACTGATAAAAGTTTTTCTTTTATCACTAAACAACCACCGGCATCTGCACTTCTTATGAAAGCAGCTGGACTTAAAAAAGGTACGGATAATCCACTTAA
>CALCGG010000178.1 GCA_937900945.1 uncultured Sulfurimonas sp.
AGTTAAGCAGTCTTCCTGGATTCATTTTTTCGTTTTGAAACTGGTGGTTACTAGGCATATGTTCATGAAGTGTAGACCTTGCATTTAATCTGTGTATTCTAGGGTGCGTAGCTAGGAGTTTACTCTTATGATAAATTTCTACAAGTGCAGTGGAGTATTTAATTTCTACTTTTTCACTTAAGTATTTAAATGGTACAGAGTAGTAGCAATCCAATAATTTTACATGATATGATAAATCAACTGTTGCAAGTTTTATCTCTTTGTAGATGAACCTATTTGCTGGTAATGGCTGTAGCTGGAGTTTTTCTTCTTCAAAGAGTTCATATCTGCTTGCTCCCAAATGCCTACTCTTTTTAGAATTGTATTGATCCAGCAGTGGCGCAATAGCTTGATTTATCTCATCAACACTAAAAAATGTTCTATGTCTAAATACAGCTAATATCCATCTCTGAATCCCTTGCACAGCTTGTTCGACTATTCCTTTGTCTTGAGGTTTTTTAGGGCGTGCAGGCTCTACTGCGCAGTTATAATGGCGACACATCTCTGCATAGCTCTCATTGACTACAATCCCATTTCTATTGTTTGATATAATTGCGCTCTTTAAATTATCTGGTACATTTACTTTAGGAGCTCCACCATAAAACTCATAAGCTAATATATGTGATTTTATAAAGTACTCTTGTTTTTGAGATGGTGTCGCATGTACAAACGCACATCCACTACCACCAAGTACTGATACAAATATTTGAGCTTTATGTACTTCGCCAGTTTGAATATCATTATATGGCACTATAAGCCCACTATAGTCCACAAACATCTGATGAGCTGGCATGTAAGTTTGTCTCATTGTAGGATTTACTTTTTTCTTGAAGTTGTAGTAAAGCTCTTTAAATCTGCTAAGTGCATATCCATCTGGGTCTTGTTCTTTATACTCCATCCATAATAGCTCGAATGTCACGCCTTTTTTAGCTATTTCTTTGTGGATATATTCAAAGTTTGGAAGTGGTCTTGTTGTAGGCTTATCTGTTTTTTTCTTTTCAGGAAATAGTAGCTTATAGATTTCATCTTCATCTATCTCTAAAAAATCATCTATTGCATACTTGGTTATCTCAAACCTTTTACAATAATCTGATACTGTTGAGCTAGGTGTACTTACGGCTCTGCTGATCTGTCTATATGATATTTCAGTTATAAATCTTAACTTCAATATATCTTTAATTTTTCTCATAGAAAGTCTCTCCATTTTTACACCTCATTTTTCCATGAAGTGTAGTTAAATTTTTAGAGAATTTCTTACTTATTATTTCCAGCCGGTAATTTACACAAATTGTGCGAAGAAAAATCGGCTAGCTGTCCGAATCAATTCCGACTGAGTGTCCGATTGAAAAACGG